>JADGOU010000278.1 GCA_017882835.1 Frankiaceae bacterium
TCTACACCGCCATGCGCGAACAAGGGTGGACCGAGGACGCCGCGGCGGACGCCGTCGCGCGCACCCTCACCGCGATGGCCCGACCGCATCGTCGGCTGATCCAACGGCTGACCCGTCACGAGTCCGGTCGCCGGCTCTTCATGCGGGTCGCAGCGGGGGGCACCCCCCTCGCCTTCCCGGCTCCGGGGTGGCAGACCACCTGGATCGACCGGTCCCCGACCCGCGTCGCGTTCGACATGACCCGCTGCTTCATCCTGGACTTGCTCCGACGACTCGAGGCCACAGCGATCGCCCCCGCCTACTGCGCAGTTGACAACACGCTCTACGACAACCTGTGCCCCGAGCTGTGCTGGGCACGCACCGGCACTCTCGCCAACGGCGCCAGCCACTGCGACTTCCGGTTCGAACACCGCACGCCCACCGTCGGCGAGCCGACGAGGATCCGCAGCCGTTCCGACAGGCGAGCCACCGCGACCAAATGGCGCCGAGCCGACGTCGTCGGGCACGAACCCCAACCAAGGCAAGCTGCACAGCTGAACCGCGGCACCCAGCCGCCCCATCGACCGGCGAACCTCGTCGTCGCAGCGACGCGATCTGCGGTCAACGCGCGAGCTCAGCCCTCTTGCTCGGTCGGCCGGATGAGCACCTCGTTGACCGCGACCCGCCGCGGGCGGGTGACAACGTAGCTGATGGCGTCGGCGATGTCGTCGGCCTCGAGTCGTTCAATGTCAGCGAACCGCCTCCCAATCTGCTCCAGCACCTCGGGTCGGTTGTGGCTGGAGAGCTCGGTGTCCACGGCGCCAGGCTCGATCAAAGACACCCGGACGTGCCGAGCGGTGACCTCCTGGCGCAACGACTCGCTGAAGGCGACGACGCCGAACTTGGTCGCGTTGTAGACGCCGCTGCCTTGCCGGGCGATGCGACCGGCAACCGAGCTGATGTTGACCATGTCAGCGACTCGGCGGGGGCTGTCCTCGGCGGCCTGCAGCAGGTGCGGCAACGCGGCGTGCGTGCAGTAAAGCAGCGCCAGCACGTTGAGCTCGACCATGCGCTGCCACTCCGACACCGGAGCGTTCACCGCCGGGCCGAGCAGCATCACGCCAGCGTTGTTGACCAGCGTGTCCAGTCGGCCGAGCTCGGCGACTGTGCGCTCGACCACCTGCTCGGCGTCCCCCTGCTTCGTCACGTCGCCGGTGAGCACCAGCGCCTGGCCGCCGGTCCGCTCGATCTGCTCCGCCAGCGCGGTGAGTCGATCCGTTCGCCGCGCCACCAGCGCCACGGCAGCGCCCTGCCCGGCGAGTGCCAGTGCGGTTGCCGCTCCGATGCCCGAGCTGGCTCCGGTAACCAGCGCCGTCGTACCGTCCAGTCGTTCGCCCATGGGCACAGCCTGGCCCACGCCATGAGCGGGACGCCAGTCATCCTGGCCATCGGCGGTGCCGGCCGGGCGCGTCGGCTCGGCGTCTCGGCCAGGTCCGCGCGCGGATTCGAGCAGGTGGTGCCAGCCCACCGTTGTGGCCGGGGCCCCGGGGTGCGAGAGTGCCTGCGCCGTCAATCGCCGGAGGCGCTTCGTGACCCCTGTCCGTCATGCCCGTCGGCTGTGGTTGGCCGTGCTCGCCGCGGCCGTCGTGGTCGCTCCGTCCACCGCCCTGGCCGGACCTGCGGTAGCCGGTGCCGAGGCGGACGCCGGCAGCGGTGGTGCCGAGGCCCAGGTGACGCTGTTCCCGACGGATCAGTTGACCGTGCGCGATCCCAGTCAGCTGACCGGCCGGCGGGTGGCCCTCCCCATGCCGGACTGCGCGGTCGCGCCGACCGATTGCCAGGACATCGCATTGATCAACCAGCTCGACGGCTTCGATCTGGACCCGCAGGTGTCGCTGCGGTTTCGCGGGCCGGTCGACCCGGCAGCGGTGGCGGCCGGCGTACAGATCAGCGCGGTGACCGGCCGCGGCGCCGGTGGCCAGCACAGTGATCGACCGCAGATCGGACTGAACCGGATCGTGTACGACGCGGCGACCTCGACCGTCTACGGGCATCCGACCCAGCAACTCGCGCCGCACACGACGTACCGACTGACGGTGCGGCCGACCGATCCGGGCCACCCGCTGTCCGCGGCCACGACCTTCACCACCGAGAGCGCCCCGACCGGGCTGCTGCAGATGCGCCGGCAGCTGGACGACGGCTCGGCGTACGCCGCGGCCGGCATCCCGCCGCAGGACCGCGGACTGAACTTTGACGGCGTCTTCCCGGCTGACCAGGTCACCGGACTGTCCTACACCGCGGACAAGGGCAACGTGGGCGGGACGGGGACCGCACCGGTGCCCAACACCTCGGTGACGAACGCCGGCTACTACGCCTTCGGCTCGTTGCGCACGCCGTCGTGGCTAACCCAGGATGTTGCGACTCCGCAGACGTCGACGTCGGGTCGCGGACCGGTGGTCCGGGGCGCCAACCAGGTCGGCTTCGCCATGATCGTGCCCGCCGGGCCGGCCCCTGTCGGCGGCTGGCCGGTGGCGGTGTTCGGGCACGGACTCACCCGTTCCAAGATGGACCTGTTCCTGTCCGCCGACATCAACGCCAAGGCGGGCATCGCGACGGTCGCCATCGACGTCGTCGGGCATGGGTACGGCCCGGGCAGCACGATCAACGTCAGCACCCTGGACGGCACAACGGCGACGCTGCCGGCGCACGCGCGCGGATTCGACCAGGACGCCAACGGCGCAATCGGCGACACCGAAGGCGCCTTCACGCCATCGCAGCCGAGTCGGCTGGCTTCGATCAGTAGCCGGGACGGGCTGCGCCAGACCGTGGCCGACATCATGAGTCTGGTGCGGGCCACCCGCAGTGGGGTCGAGGTTCCCGGTGCCGGTGGTGCGCACCTGAGCACCGCGCCGGTCAGCTACTACGGGCAGAGCTTCGGCGGCATCTACGGCCTCATGCTCGGCGGTACGGATCCGCAGGTGCCGGTGGTTGCACCCAACGTCGCCGGTGGCCCGGTGGTAGAGGTCGCCCGGTTGTCGGTGTCGTTCCGTCCGCTGGTTGCCAACGACTTGGGCCACCGACAGCCCAGCCTGCTCAACGGCGGGTACGACGGTTTCACCGAGTCCCTGCCGCTCTACGGCGACCCGCCGGTGACGCGCCCGGCGGCCGGAGCTATCGCCATCCAACAGGTACTCGCCCGCGAAACCTGGATCCAGCGCTCAGGCAGCCCAGAGACGTTCGCGCCGTTGCTGCGACTGTCGCCGCCCCGCGGCAGCGAGCCTAAGCAGGTGTTGATGCAGAACGCGTACGGCGACCAGACAGTGCCGAACCCGACCACCGCCACGGTGCTGCGAGCCGGTCACCTGCAGGACGTCGAGAGCCTGTACCGCAACGACAAGACGCCGAACGCCGGGACGAACCCGCACGGCTTCCTGTTGGACCCAACTTTCGGGCTCGGCAACCTGCCGGGACAGCAGGAGATAGTCACGTTCCTGGTCAGCGGCGGCAGGACGCGGATCGATCCGGACGGCCCGCTGCCGGTCTGGGAGGTGCCAGTGACAGACCTTGCCGTGCTGGAGCGCCTGAACTTCTCCATCCCGCCGTGACTGCAGCCGGCGACTCCGTCGGCGAGGTCAGCGCAAGACCGGCCGGCCGCGAGTGAACGTCAGCGTGTCAATGAACAGCGAGCGGTTGCCGGCCGGCGCTGACGGCCCAGACCACCTGGCCGCCGACTAGAGTGACGGGCGTGATCACGGCCGTTCATACGCTGGTGTACGCCGACGACGCGCAAGCTGCCCGGGCGTTTTTCCGAGACGTCGTCGGCTGGCCGTACGTCGACGCCCACGGCGGTTGGCTGATCTTTAAGACCGGGCCGTCGGAGCTTGGCGTCCACCCCACAGCTGATGCGCAGAGTGGCGAAAGCGGGACGATCGGCCCGCACCACGAGATCTCGCTGATGTGCGACGACATCGAGCAGACCGTCGCCGAGCTCCGAGCCAAGGGCGCTGAGTTCACCCGCGACATCAGGGACGAGGGCTACGGCCGGACGACGATGATCAAGATTCCGGGCGCGGGGGAGATGATGATCTACCAGCCCCGACACCCGCCGGCCTACGACCTCTGATCACGCCTCCGGCGCTGACGCAGTGCCCGGCGCCGAGTCCGGACCGGCGCCCGCGTCGGCGGCAGGCAGATGTGGGGTCACTGCTCCGCAGCGCCTCGTCGACGAACAGGTTGCTCGCACTGGATAGGGACAGCAGTACCGCCAACCGCACGGGGCGAGGTGGTCCATCATGATCGATCATGCGCGGTTAGCGGCGTTGAGGACCGACGGATCGCCACCTTGGCGTGGTGCGCCGACGCCGGTTGCCTGGACCCGCCTACGCCCTCCGTCGTCGC
>JADGOU010000279.1 GCA_017882835.1 Frankiaceae bacterium
CTGAACGTCGAGGACCTGGACCTGTCCAACAAGCAGGCCCGGGTCACGGTCAAGGGCGGGGACACCATGTGGATCACATGGGGCACGGACACCGCGCACCTGCTGCCCCGCCTGATCGCCGGCCGCACCGCCGGCCCGCTGTTCCTGTCCGAGTACCGCCCCGGCCGGCACCGGCAGGCCACCATCGACCCGCGAGACATCTGCCCCGAGACCAGTCGCGCCCGGCTGGGCTACGACCGGGCCAGGATCCTTCTGGGTCACTACGGCGACGGCCTGCGTTTACACCAGCTGCGTCACTCTGCGGCCACCCATCTCGGCGAGGCCGGCATCGACGCCACCGTGATCATGGCCAAGACCGGGCACAAGAGCCTGCGCACCCTGCAGCGCTACGTCCGCCCCGGCCTGACCGCCGTACACCAGGCCACCGAATCCCTGTCCAGCCCCCGCCGGCGCGGGTAGCCCGGCCGTCCGCTCACCTCAACGGATCCCCCTGTGGGCCTGACTTCGTTTGCGGCTGGTGACAGCTTCCTTACCGACAGGCCAATACAACGCCCGGACCCGGCACCGCTTCTGACCTGGGCAAACACGACCAAGATCAGACTAGCCAGGAAACTCCCGCTAGGCGTCGACGAGGGAGAGCAACCGGGTCACGGTGGCCCAGTTGCGCGCGGTGGTGTCGAACTTCGGTTTGGTCAACTCGGCCGCCAGCTCGCTGCGGCCGAGTCCGTCCGGCGTCCGCAGGAACAGCGTCGACCCCTCGACCCGAGCCTCGTCCCGGCCGCCGCGCTGGCGGGCGCGCGCGTGCGCGGACGCGATGGCCGCAACATCTTCGGGGTGGAGGGGTGAACCGCGAAACAGGGCGTGCAGGCACTTCGGGTTCGTCTCGGTCGGGAACGGGTTGGCCGCGACCACGGCCGCCAGCTCCGCTCTGGACAGCACCACCACCCGCGGCCGCACGCCTAGCTCGGCGGCGATGGCGCGCTCCAGCGTCGCAGCCAGGGTGGCCGAGTCGGCGTCCGGGTCGGCGGCGCCGAACACCACGTTGCCGCTCTGGATGTACGTCGCGACCTCACCATGTCCCAGCGCCGCCACGACTGCGCGCAGATCCGCCATGGCGACCCGGTTGTGCCCACCGACGTTGATGCCTCGCAGCAGCGCCACGTGGGTGGGCACGCCGCCAGTCTGCCCGCTCAGGCGGCGTTGCGGTGCGCGATCAGATCGATTCGAACCGCCTCGAAAAAGGCCAAGTTCAGCTGCGCGCGCCACCAGGCACCGCGCACGATCCGCGGTCCCCAGGCCGGGTCGGCCGCCACGAGAGGCACGATCGCCTTGTCCACCCAGTCCCGCCCGTGCCGGGGGTCCACCTCGGCGTGCTCGGTGTAGAAGGGGTACGCCGCCGCCGGCGCCCCCAGTCGTTGGAAGCCCTGCAGCACCAGCCGGCACCGCGGACCGGCCTGCAGCTCCAACAGCCCGAGCGCGCCGAGCATCTCGGGCTGCAGCCAGCGGTTGGTGGCCAGCAGCCCGTTCAGCGCCACCCGTTCCAGCGCCTCGACCGGCTGCTCGGCCCGCGGCACGGGCGGCATGTCGATGGCGCTGACGAGCTGCTGGTGCAAGGTGGTGTGCACCCCCTCGGGGTTGCCGTTGCCCATCTCGTCCCAGAAGTTCTGCGCCAGCTCCAGCTTGGCGCTGCCGGCGAGCCCGACCTGACAGAGGGCTACACGGTCGTCGAACCCGCCGTCCGGGCCGCCTTCCAGCGCCAGGAAGTTGACCACCTCCGGCCAGGTCGCCTCCCTGGCCAGCCAGCGGTACGCCGCCGGCAACCGGCCGTTGGCGGCGATCGCCCGGATGGCCGCGACGGCACCGTCCACAGTGTGCAGGCCGACCGCCGGGATGTCGGCCGCGGCGTACGCCACCTCCAGCTCGGCCAGCCACTGGCTCTCAAACCGGGTCTTCACTTCGGCCACCGCTGGATGGCCCTGCCAGCGCACCACCTCAGCGACGGCGCCCAACGGCGCGGTGTGCAGGTCGTAGATGGTCAGCAGGGTGGCGACCCGATCGCGCCGGTCGCGCGGGCTGGTGTCGGTCAGCGCCGCGAGCCCGGCCTGGCCGGAGTGCAGGGCCTGACCCAGCCTGGTGGCCAGCGGGTCGCCCGTGGGTCCACCGGTACGTCGGCTGGCAGGCTGCACGGCGACCGGCCCAGATGCGGGTGGAGTCATGGGCGTCTCCCGGGACAGGGGCAGGGTTCCAAGGTGTTCATGCCCGGCAGGCAATGACTTATCGCTTCGCTTGCCGTCGCGCTGGCCGGCACGGCGGTCAGCCGAGCTCGTCTGGCGAAGAAACTGCCATCGACACACCGAAGTCGCCACGTGGATCAGTCCAGTAGGCGAGCGGACGCAGGCCGGCGGCCGCCAGTTCGGCAGCCACGCCGGCCGGCCGGAACTTGGCGCTGATCTCGGTGCGCAGTTCCTCACCGGCGTCGAAGCTGACGGTCAGCTCGATAGCCCGCAGATGCGCCACCTGGTAACGGCGCGAGCGCAGCAGCACCTCGATCCACTCGTTGACCGGGTCCCAGCGCGCCACGTGATCGAAGGCCTCGGGCTTCAAATCCCCGGCGACGGCCCGGTTCACCACGGTGAGGATGTTCCGGTTGAAGCGGATGCCGATGCCGGCACTGTCGTCGTACGCCGGCACGATCCGGGCCGGGTCCTTGACCAGGTCAGTGCCCAGCACAAGCGTGTCGCCAGCGTGCATGATCCGCCGCAGCGTGGCCAGGAACCGAGCGCGGTCGGCCGGGTAGAAGTTGCCGATCGTGCCGCCCAAGAAAGCGATCAACCGACGTTCGCCGGCCGGCAACAGGGCCAGATGCCGCTCGAAGTCGCCGACGATCGCATGCACGGCAATCCCGGGATAGTCCACGCCGATCCGGCGCCCCGCCCCGGCCAACACTTCCTCGTCGACGTCGAAGGGGACGAACCGGCGCAGCGTTCCGGCGTCCGCCAGCGCGGTGAGCAGAATCCGGGTCTTCTCCGACGTACCGGAGCCGAGTTCGACCAAGGTGTCAGCCGCGCTGCGGCGGGCGATGTCGGCGGCCCGAACCGACAGAATCGAACGCTCGCACCGGGTTGGGTAGTACTCCGGCGTCCGGGTGAGCTGGTCGAACAGCCGGCCGCCCTCCTGGTCGTAGAACCATTTCGGGGGCAGCGACTTCGGCACCGCGGTGAGCCCGGCCCGGATGTCGGCGACAAGCGCCGCGGCCCGATCGTCGGGCGTGAGGAAGCGCTCCAGAGTGAAGGCGGTCGGCATACTCGCGACCGTACCTGCGGTGCCGGCCGGGCGATCACCGGTGTGCGGGTGTCGGCGGTGGCGCCAGCCCCAGGCCGAAGCCCGCCGGGATCAGCGCGGGCGGGCTCCCCGCGGCATCTTGGCACCCTTGGGCAGCGGGCCCTTGGGCATCGGCACATTGGCCCCGCCCAGCGCCCGCAGCCGGGCCTCGACGGCGTTGACCTGAGCCGGCTTGAGGTTGCGGGGCAGCTTCATGAAGTGCGTCTGCAGCTTACGCAGCGGCACCTGACCGTCGCCGTCACCGACCACGACGTCATAGATCGGTACGTCGCCAACCACCCGCGCCACCCGCCGACGCTCCTGCGCCATCAAGCCGACCGTACGCCCCGGAACGCCCTCGCCCACCACCACCACGCCGGGGCGGCCGATCACTCGATGGACCAGGTCCTGATTGCGGTTGAACGCGACGGCGGGCGTCACCACCCAATTGCCGCGCATCGACTGCAACACCGCCGCGGCGGCGGCCACCTGTCCTTCGACTGAGGCACCGGTGGCGCCGGGAGAAGACCCAGTCGCGGTCACCGCGCGGCTCGCCGAGCAGTTGGCGGCGCTGTTGGCGGAAGCCCAGCGGGACTACCCGGACCGCCCGGAGGGCGACGGTGACCGCTGGTGGCTGCCGGCCGGGATGGGCGGTACGGCGCCGAAGCCCGACGCCGCGGCGGCGATGGACGCCGACGAGCGGCAGGCCCGGGCAGGCATCGGCGTTTGCCTCGGCGACCCGAGCGTCCGGTCGCTTCCGACGCGGCGGCAAGGGCCGCCCCAAGGAGGAACGTGGCGCCCGACTCAAGCAGTTGCGGGCCGCGTTCCAGCTGACGCGCAAGAACGACCCGAAACTCGTGCCGTACCTGCTCGGTGCCTTCCTGCTGGGCCTGGCGATCAGCCTCGGCATCGGGGCGCTGACCGGGTATGAACGGGATACGGCGGAAAGGGACCGTAGAGCCCTGGGCGACCCGGACACGCCCGCCGAGGACAGTCGTAGGTCTGGTCGGGCGAGCCCGGGATCCTGATGACCTTGCCCTGGCATA
>JADGOU010000280.1 GCA_017882835.1 Frankiaceae bacterium
GACCAGCCCAGCGGGCGGCAGCCAGGAGAAGACCCCGCACGGGGTGCCGTCGACGAGCGGCGTCGACGGGCCGCACATGCCGCGCAGGAACAGGTACAAGACCCCGCCGAGGTGCAGGTCCGGGTCGTACCCGGGCTGTCGCCAGCGCAGGAAGCGGTGCAGCGCGACAGAGTACAGCAGCGCCTGGAGCGGGTAGTGCGCCGCCACCATCTCGGCGGTCAGCGCGGTGGGACGGTAGTCCCACGCCGTCAGCGCCTCCGCGCCGGACGTGCCGAAGCCTCCCAGCCAGTTGGTCTTGTAGTCGACGACGAGGTAGCGGGGTTCCCCGGTGGCATCGCGCAGCCGCAGGATCGCGTCGATGCTGCCGGCCAGGTAGCCGCGCAGCCGCTGGTGGCGCAGCAGCGGTACGTCGAGTGCCTCCGGGTAGCCCACGAGCGGGTCGGCTGGCGACAAGTGCTGGCGGAGCAGGGCGGCGAGCGCCGCGAGGGTGCTGTCGCCGAGGCGCGCCTCGTCCCCGCCGGCGAGCGGGAGCTCGAACTCCAGCTCGCTGAGCCGGTCCGCGGGGGCGATGTCGCGCAGCCGGCGGTTGCCGGCGAGCGGGCCGAGCGGTGTCTCCATCACTGGCAGCAGCGCGTTCGCGAGGGCGCTGGCGTCGACCGACGCGCCGCGCCTGACCGCGACGGCTACCGCGCATCGCGCCTGCAGCTCGGCTGGCAGATCGGCCGTGGAGGTGTCGACCTCGTCGAGTACGCCGTGGACGAGCGTGCCGAAGGCGGTCCCGGCGGGCAGGTCGGCCATCGGCGACGGGATGGCACGCGGCCGCTCCTCGTCGTCGGCGGCCGGCGGGGTGGAAGGGGGAGCGGTCGGCGAAAGGACCGACGGCAGAGCGGGCTCGTCCCGCCGCTCCTCGACCTCCGGCTCGCTGCCCACGCCCGGCACCCGCGCCGCGTCGTGCAGCCGGGCGGTCAGTCCGGTGTACGACGTCCGTCGCCACACCGTGTCCAGCCGCCGGTCGAAGACCGCGGCGCTCAACACCGGGGCCGTCGCGGCCGTCGGGCTCCAGGTGGCCGCCCACTCATCGGCCACGGACTCGATGGCGATCGTCCCCGCCGAGCTGGCCACCCAATCCGCGAGCAGCCCGCGCGCGTCGCCGTCTGACGGCACGGTGACCTTGGCCGGCGGCTGGTCGCCCGGCTGGAACTCGCCGAAGAGCAGCCGGTGCAACGGCGAGGCCGCGGTGGTCGTCGACGGCACCCACCACGCCACCACCTGACACTGGGCGCGCGTCATGGCCACGTAGAGCAGACGCAGATCCTCGCCGTACTCCTCCGCCTCGTGCTGGCCGCGGTGTTGCGGGTAAGACGGGCCGGTGGACCCGCCAACGTCGAGCAGCCGGGTGCCGTCCGGCGCGTGCAGCCGCAGCGGGTCGGGCGCATCGCCGGCGAACCGGTCCCAGCCGAACGGGACGTAGACGATCGGGAACTCCAGTCCCTTGCTGCCGTGGATGGTCACCACCTGGACGGCGTCCGCGTCCGACTCGAGCCGGCGGCTGCGTTCCTCGGCCGAGTCCTCCGCCGCCTCCCGCATCCGGCGCTGCAGCCACTCGACCAGCGCTGCCGGCCCGAGCAGCGCATCGACCGCCGCTGCGTGCAGGGCCTCGCCAATGTGCCGTACGTCGGTGAGGTCGCGCTCGCCGCTGGGCGTGCCGAGCAGGCGCTCGACCAGGTGCCCGGACGAGGCGATCACCTCCAGCAGCGCGGCGACACCGCGCTCGGCCATGACATCGCGCCACCCGCGCAGCCGCGGGCCGAGCTCGTCGAGGGCGGCGTCGCCCGCCGTCGCCAGCCGTTCGGCGGTCCACCCCAAAAAGCAGGTGAGGGCGGCCGCGCGGACCAGTCCGGCACGGTGCGGCCGCTCGATGGCGCGCAGCAGGGTGAGCCATTCGCGCGCGATGCGGGCGAGGAAGACGCTCTTGCTGCCGGTGAGCACGGCCGGCACGTTGGCCTTGGTCAGCTCGTCGCGAACCAGCGCGGCCTGGTTGTTCGTGCGGACGAGCACGGCGACGTCTCCCGGCCGCACCCGACGCGCGGTGTCGTCGAGGCTGAGCGTGGCCGATCCGGCCAGCAGAACGACGATGTCGCCGGCGACATCGCGGGCCACGAGCGGTCGCGCGATGGGTACCTTGGGCAGGCGACCCCACGCTTCACCGGCCTGCACCCGACCCGCCACCCGCAGCCGGAGCGGAGCCCCGGCACCCGCGAGCCGGCGGCCGGTGTGCTCGGCGTCGACCCTGCGTACGACGATGTCGGAGTCTCCCATCGCGGCCCCGCCGAACACCGCGTCCAGCGCGCTCGACAGGTCCGCGTCGCTGCGCCAGTTGCGGGCCAGCGTCTGTCGCGTCGTCGCCGTACCCGCCGCCTGAAGATAGGTGACCACGTCGGCGCCGCGGAAGGCGTAGATGGCCTGCTTCGGGTCACCGATGAGCACCAGCGTCGTGCTGCCGTGGAAGGCCGTGCGCAGGATCTCCCACTGCACCGGGTCGGTGTCCTGGAACTCGTCGACGAGGACGACCTGGTAGCGCGAGCGCAAGCGTTCCCTGGCTGCCGCGCCCCGGATGGGGTCGATCAGAGCGTCGCGAAGGTGACTGAGCAGGTCGTCGTAGTCGAGCAGCCGACGGGCGCGCTTGCGGGCCTCGATTTCCAGGCGTACGGCGTGGGCCAAGCCGTAGCGCAGCTGGGCGGCCGAGCCATCGAGCGCGTCGGCGGGGGCGAGCTGAGCCTGCCGATCTGCCATCGCGGCCCGCGCCACCTGCTGCGCGCAGGCGAAGTCCATGACCGGAGCGGTGGGACAGCGGGCGAACTTGCGCAGGTACAGGTCACCGACCACTTCGGTGACGAGGTCGTCGATCCGTTCGACGAACGTCGTGTCGGTTTCGGAGTCGCCGGCCATCCCGAGGCCGGCGAGCATCTGCTGGCAGAATCCGTGCGTGGTCGCGATCGTCGCCGCGTCGAAGCTGGCCAGTGCCTGCGTCAGTCGCCGCCGCCGTTCGTGCACCTTCTCGTCCGGCACCGCGGCGAGCAGTCGCAGCAGCGCGTTGTCCGAGTCGGCCCGGGCCCGCGCCGGGTTGGCCAGGCCGCGTTCGGTCCGGACGAGGTCCGCCCGGACCCGCTCCCGCAGCTCCTGGGTCGCGGCCCGGCTGAAGGTCACGAGCATCAGGTCGGAGAGTTCGGCGACGCCCTCGGCGACGTAGCGGGTGGCCAGCGCCGCGATGGTGAACGTCTTGCCGGTGCCGGCGCTGGCCTCGAGCACGGTGGTGCCCAAGGGTAGCGGGCCGCAGATGTCGAACGGCTCGGGCTGATCGCCGGTCACACTCGCCCCAGCGTCTCGGCGGCGAGCAGCGGCTCCCACAGCCGGCGCGAGAGCACGCCGAATCGGGTCGCCTCATCGGCCGGCCATCCCGGCCCGTGCTCGCCGGGGTGCGGCTGCTCGGCCAGCAGTATGTCGAGTGCGGCCGCCTCTCCCCACACCAGCTGGTGCACCTCCTCGGCCTGCTCGCCCTCGAACCTCCCGCCGGTCCAGTCCTGGCCGGCTTTGGCGAGTGCATTGGCGGAGGTCATGTTGGTCGAGCGCGCCTCGGCGTACGTCGCCGACGTCTTCACCGCCATGGGCAGCGGCGCGCACAGACCGCGCGCGTGCAGGTCGACCAGCTCAGCCAGCCGCCGGCGCGCGGTCGCGCCGTCGACCGGGCCGAGGGCCGAGCGCTGCACCCGGTCCCCCGGCGCGCGGCCGATCGTCACCGCCGTCCACGGCGTCTCCGGGTGCGCCGCGGACAGCGCAAGCAGCTGCGCCCAGGCGCGGAGCCGGTGCTTGGCCGCGAGCCTCGAGTACTCGACCCGAACGACGACGTCGCCGTAGACAGTGCCGGCAGTGCCGGTGAGCTGGCGACGGCCGAGATCGACGCTGACCTCGACTGAGCGCCCGACTGAGCGCCCGACTGAGCGTCCGTCCGAGCGTCCGTCCGAGCATCGCAGCGGTGCGCTGGCATTAACCAGCAGGTTGACGCGCAACATCACGTCGTCGACGACCCGCCGGCCGAGCTCGCCGGGCGGAAGCGCCCCGCGCCGCCACTCCGCCTGCAGGCAGGTCTCGGCGTCTGCACCGGTGAGCCGGGACCTCAGCAGCCGGTCGCCGACCGCCCACTCCGCCAGGCCATCCAGGGTGACGCTCAGGCCGTCGGCGACCTCCTCGTCCGCCCGCGTGATCGTTACACCGAGCCGCTGCCGCAGAAACGCCCGGACCGGTTGCTCGAGGAACCCGACCAGGTCCGCCAGTGCGACGTCGGCCGCTTCGTCGGGACCCGGCAG
>JADGOU010000281.1 GCA_017882835.1 Frankiaceae bacterium
GGCTCGCCGCCGGCGACCGTCGGCGATCTCGCCTCGCTGCGGGCCAACCTGGCCCATGCGTAGGGCGCCGAGCCGCCGGTCTGAGCTCCGCCGGCGCTACCGACCCCGCCGACCCCGGCGCGCTCGCAGGTAGTCGCTGACAACGTAGCTGCCGAGCCGGCTCGGGTCCGGCGAGAACACCCGGCCCCCGTTTCGCTTGGCGATCTGCTGGACGAAGTTCACCAGCCGCGGTTCGTCGTCGAGCATGAACACGTTGATGGTCGCGCCCCGCCGGGTCATCTTCTCCACCTCGGCGAGCGTGAGCTCCAGGGTCTCTGGCAGCGGTGGCCAGCTGAACAGCGCCCGACCGGAGCGGGTCAGGTGGGCGGTGGGCTCACCGTCGGTGACCACCAGCACCACCGGCTCGGCGTCCGGGTGGCGCGCCAGGTGTCGGGCAGCGATCACCAGCGCATGCTGCAGGTTGGTGCCCTGCACCATGTCCCAGGACAGCCCGGCGAGCTCGGTCGGCCGCAGCACTCGGGCGTAGTCGCTGAAGCCGATCACCTCGATCGAGTCCTGCGGGAACTTCGTGGTGACCAGCGAGTGCAGCGCCATCGCGGTCGTCTTCGCCGCGCCCCAGGTGCCCCGCAGCGCCATCGAGTACGACAAGTCGACGAGCAGGCAGACCGCGGCCGAAGTCCGGCGTTCGGTCTCCACCACCTCGAAGTCCTCGACCGCCAGCCGGAGCCGTCCGCCCTGCCGGTCGCGCTCGATCGGCCCCGCGCGCAGCACGGCGTTGCGCACCGTGCGGACCACGTCCAGCGGCTGGGAGTCGCCGAAGCGCCAGGCCCGGCTGCCGCCGGTGATTTCGCCGGCCGCGCCGGCGTCGGCGATGTCGTGGTCGCCGCGCCCGCGAGCCTCCAGCGCCGCGAACACCCGGCGCAACGCGGTCGCGCCCAGTCGCCGGACGGCCCGCGGGGTCAGCTCCAGTTGGCCACCTTGGCGGGTCAGGTAGCCCTGCCGCTCCAGCTCCCGCTCGATCCGGCGGAGCGCCGCCAGGTCGTCGACCGCGGCGCGGCCCAGGGCCCGCTCCACCGCCTGCGGGTCGACGTCGTCCAGGCTCGCGCCCGGGTAGTCCTGACCGAGCGCCGCGTCGAGCTCCTCCAGGTCGGCCATCTCCGCCAGTGCGGTGGTGGCGTCACCGAGCCCCATCGGCTCGCTGCCGCGCATCCGCTCCCGACCGCCCCAGGGCAGGTCCGGCCGCTTCGCGCGCAGTGCGTCAGAGAGCTGCGCCATCTCACTGGCCAGGCCCATGTCTGCCATCGCCGTGGCCATCAGGTTGGCCAGCTCCTCCCGCTGCTGTGGGGTCAGCGAGTCGAGCAGCCGGGCGGCCGCGGCCGCCCGCCGGGCGAGCTCGTCGACCAGCTCGTCCAGGCTTTGCGGGTTGGCCGGGAAGAAGTCGCCGTAGGAGCCCATGAAGTCGTCGAACTGTTCTTGGGTGTGCTCGCCTCGGGCGTCGGCGGCCAGCATGGCGTTCAGGTCGGCGAGCATGTCCTTGACCCGGGCCATGTCCTGCGGGGAGGCGTTGGCCAGGGCGTCCTTCATGCCGCGGAACTGGCTGTCGAGCACCTCCCGGCGCAGCAGGTCCTTGATCTCGTCGTACGTCGCCCGAGCCTCCGGCGAGCGCCATTCGTAGTCGCCCAGCTGGCGGACCGCGCTGGCCGGGTCCCGCGGCAGGGCGTCGAGCTCGGCCTCGGCCAGTCGGGCGCTGTCGTCGGGGTCGGGGAACTGCGCCGCCCGCTCCTGGTCGAGCGCGCGCTCCAGCATCTCCCGAACCTGTTCCAGCGTGCCGTCCAGCCGGCCGCGGGAGCGGGCCTCCCGCTGCCGGCGACGGACGTCGCGCAGCAGGTCGTCGAGCCCCCGCCGACCCTCGGCGCCGCGGCGGAGCAGCGACCGCAGCGCCTCGCCGGGGCTGGCGCCGTCGAGCACGGCGTCGCCCATCTCATCGAGCGCAGCGGCCACGTCGAACGGCGGCTCCAGCGGGTCCCGGCCGCCGTGCCAGGCGCCATAGCGGTACGCCGGGGCGCTCATCCGCCGTAGACCGTCCGGCCGGGCAACTCCTCCTTGGACAGCCGGCGGTTGAGGTAGAGGCCCTCGAGCGCGAACTCCAGCGCCGCCGCGGCCAGGCCCGGGGCTTCTTCGCCGGCCTCGATCCCGAGCCGATCCAGGATCCGGGCAAGTCCGGGAACCGGGCCGATCCGGCGCAGCAGCTCGGCGCCCGGGATCAGGTCGCCGCTCTCCACGGTGTCGCCCTGCTCGAAGCGCTGCTGCAGCCCGGACAGGTCCAGTCCGGCGAGCCGGGCGCGGAAGGTGTCCGCGGTAGCCCGCCGCAGCAGGTGGGCGAGCACGTCGAGCTCGCGGCCCTCCTCGGAGTCCTCGAACTCCACCTTGCCCCGGACTGTCTCCAGCACCGAGGGCAGGTCGGCTACCCGGGCGACCGCCACCTCCTCCCCGGCGATGGCGGCCCGCCGGACGGCCGAGGCGGCCACGGTCTCGGCGCAAGCGATGGCGAACCGGGCCGAGACCCCGCTGCGTTGGTCGACCTGCGGGGCGTCTCGGGTCAGCCGGGTGAAGCGGGCGATCACCTCGAACAGGTGCTCCGGCAACACCGGGGCGGCGTACCGGCCGGCGCGGGGACCACCGGCCGAAAGCGCGCCGTCGCCGCCACCGTCGCCGCCACCGTCGCCGCCACCGTCGCCGCCACCGTCGCCGCCACTGTCGCCGCCGCTGAGACCCCAGCTCAGCGTCGCCTCCTGCCGGACCAGGTCCACCTCGTCGTCGAGCCGCAGCGGGTAGTGGGTGCGCACCTCGGCGCCGAACCGGTCCTTCAGGGGGGAGATGATCCGGCCTCGGTTGGTGTAGTCCTCCGGGTTGGCGCTGGCCACCAGCAGCAGGTCCAGCGGCAGCCGCAGCGAGTACCCGCGAACCTGAATGTCGCGCTCCTCCAGCACGTTGAGCAGTGCAACCTGGATCCGCTCGGCCAGGTCCGGCAGCTCGTTGACGCTGAAGATGCCGCGATTGGTGCGCGGTACCAGGCCGTAGTGCACGGTCTCCGGGTCGCCCAGCGTGCGGCCCTCGGCCACCTTGATCGGGTCCACGTCGCCGATCAGGTCACCGACGCTGGTGTCCGGGGTGGCGAGCTTCTCGCCGTACCGGTCGCTGCGGTGCCGCCAAGCCACCGGGAGATCATCGCCGTGGGCGCCGAGCAGCGCCCGGCAGCGGCTGCACGACGGCGCGTAGGGATGATCGTTGATCTCGCAGCCGGCGACCACCGGCGTCCATTCGTCGAGCAGGGTCGCCATGGTGCGAATCAGCCGGGTCTTGCCCTGCCCGCGCTCGCCCAGCAGCACCAAGTCGTGGCCGGCGAGTAGCGCCCGCTCGACCTGGGGGAGCACTGTGTCGTCGAAGCCGACGATGCCGGGAAACCGCTCCTGCCCGGCGGCCAGCCGGGCCAGCAGGTTGTCTCGGATCTCGGCCTTGACGGTGCGGTAGACGTGGCCACTGGCCCGCAGGTCGCGCCGGGTCGCGGCGACGGGCGGGGGCGCGGGAAGGTCGACGTTCGAGGTTGCGGGATTCACCGGACGAGGCTACGACCGCCGACCCGGACGCGCACTACCTCGTCGCTGCAACCGCTGCTGAGCGCTCCGGCAGGTCCGCGCGGAAGCCGGCTAGCTCCTCGGCCACCCGCTCCGGCCGCTCCTGCGGCAGCAGGTGGCCGGCGTCGGCGACCGGCACCCACGACGCACCCGGCAGCTCTCCGGCCACCCGGCGGCCGTACGCCGGCGAGTGCAGCCGGTCCTGCTCGCCCCAGAGCACCAGCGTCGGCGGTGGCGCCGCGCGGAGCAGCCGCCAGGCCGCCTCCACCGGCGCTAGGTCGACCGCGCGCACCAGCCGCACCAACGACTGGGCACCGCCGGGGCGCAGCAGCGGCGCCAGGTAGTAGTCCAACTCGCGGGCGGCCAACACCGAGGTCGGGCCGCCGGCGCCGAGCGCCCGGGCCAGCACGGTGCGGGCGAGCGCCGGCAGCCGGCGCATCGCGGCGGCGTACGCCTCCCCGACGCCCGGAATGAGCAGCGGCAGGACCGCCGGCACCGGCCAGACGTCGGTGTGCACCGGCGCGTCGAGCAGCGACAGGCCGGCGACTCGCTCGGGCGCCAGCGCGGCCAGGTGCACCGCGACCGAGCCACCGAGGTCGTGGCCGACGACGACCACCCGGTCCAGGCGTAGTTGGTCAAGCAGAGCGACCAGCAGCCGGGCCTGGCCGGCCAGGTCGTAGTAGCGGCGGGCCGGGCGCTCGGAGCGGCCGAGACCGACCAGGTCG
>JADGOU010000031.1 GCA_017882835.1 Frankiaceae bacterium
CGGCGGGCTGTCGCTGAGTTGGTCCGCTCAGGCCTTGGCCGCACGAAAGCCCGCGTCCAAGTCGGCCAACAGGTCATCGGTGCCTTCAATACCCAGCGATAGGCGGACCAAGTCCGGCGTGACGCCGCTGGCCAGCTGCTCCTCGGCGGCGAGCTGCGAATGCGTGGTCGTCGCCGGATGGATCACCAGGCTCCGGGCGTCGCCGATGTTCGCGACGTGGCTGAACAGCTCCAGCGCCTCGACGAACTTGCGGCCGGCCTCCGCTCCGCCGGCGATCCCGAAAGCCAGGATCGCGCCCGCGCCCCGCGGCAGGTAGCGCTGGGCCAGCGAGTGCCAGGGGCTGTTGGGCAGACCGGCGTAGGATACCCAGTCGACCTCATCGCGGGTCTGCAGCCACTCGGCCACCGCCTGGGCGTTGGCGACGTGGCGCTCCATCCGCAGGCTGAGGGTCTCCACGCCAAGCAGGAACAGGAACGCGTTAAACGGCGAGATCGCCGGCCCGAGGTCGCGCAGCAGCTGGACCCGCGCCTTGGCGATGTAGGCACCGTGCCCCAGGGCATCCCAGTAGACCAGGCCGTGATAGCTCGGGTCGGGCTCGGTAAAGTTGGGGAAGCGACCGCTGGCACCGAAGTCGAACAGGCCCCCGTCGACGATGACACCGCCGATCGAGTTGCCGTGACCGCCGATCCACTTCGTCGCCGAGTGCACGACGATGTCGGCGCCGTGCTCGAACGGGCGATTGAGGTATGGCGTCGCCACGGTGTTGTCGACCACCAAGGGCACGCCGGCCTCGTGCGCCACCTCGGCCACCGCGGCGATGTTGAGCACCTCGCCCTTGGGGTTGCCGATGGTCTCGCCGAACAGCGCCTTGGTGTTCGGCCGGATCTCCCGGCGCCACGCTTCCGGCTCGCCCTGGTCGGCGACGAAGCTGACCTGTACGCCGAGCTTGGGCAACGTGTGGTGGAACAGTTGGTAGGTGCCGCCGTACAGCACCGGCGAGGACACCAGGTGGTCGCCGGCCTCGGCCAGGTTGAGCAGCGCCAGCGTAGTGGCGGCCTGGCCGCTGGATACCGCCAGCGCCCCGACGCCGCCCTCCAGCGCCGTGATCCGCTTCTCGAAAACGTCCTGCGTGGGGTTCATGATCCGCGTGTAAATGTTGCCCGGCTCCGCCAGTCCGAACAGGTTGGCGGCGTGGTCGGTGTCGCGAAACGCGTACGCCGTCGTCTGGTAGATAGGCACCGCGCGGGCGCCGGTGGCGGGATCTGGCTCAGCCCCGGCGTGCACCTGCCGGGTCTCGAAGCTCCAGGACGAGGATGGGCCGGTCATCTGCTGCCTCCGGGCGGGAATGACGGGGAGCCTGCGCGGGGCAGGCGATGGGGGTGCGTGCGTCGGTCGGGGTCAGGCCCCCGGGTCGACGGTGGACAGCGGCGGCGCGATCGCGGTGAGTGCGCGGCGACGCGGCCAGCGGGGAGGGCCGGTCGGACGGCGGGGGTCGGGCGCGCTCAGCGCCCGGCCGGCGTCAGGACCGGCCCAAACACATCTCGTCGAAGGACAGCCGCGTGCAGTATCCCCACTCGTCATTCGAGGTGCGCGACTGGACAAACACGTGGCCGACGGTAGCACGTTGCCCGGGACGACTTCCCGAGACCCTGTCCAGACTGTGCCCGCCGGACAAAGCCGTGCCGCAGGCGGGTGAAGCGAGGTTGAATCGCCCACTTCACGGGTCCACGGCACAGTTATGGGGCGCGACACGCCGTACGAGCTGTGCCGTGAGCGGGTGAAGCGGTTCTCGGGCCGGCCAGTTGCTCAAGCGAGCGGGCTGGTCGACCGACTCAGCCGGCGCTGAACTCGGCCCGGATCCGGTCACCGTCCGCGTCCAGGGCGGGCGCGACGGGCCGGGTCTCCGGGTCGGGGTAGGCGCTGAACTTCATCGGCGTACCGGGCAGTCGGTAGTCCCCGGCCGTGATCACCATGTTGCGCACGGCCGTCTGCTCGCTGGCCAGCGCTCCGGGTACATCGGTGATCGGCGCGCAGGGCACCCCGGCCGCCTCCAACCGGACCAGCCAGTCAGCGGCCGGGCGGCTCCGCAGCGCCACCTCCAGGTCGGCGCGCAGCACCTCCCGATGGCGGTCGCGGGCGGCGTTGTCGACGTACGCCGGGCGCTCGGCGAGCTCGGGTCGGCCGATGGTGGCACACAGCGAGCGAAAGAACCCGTCGTTGGCCGCGCAGATGGTCACCGGACCGTCGGCGCAGGCGTAGGTGTCGAACGGTGCGATGGAGTAGTGGGCGTTGCCGATCCGCGCCGGCGCCGGCTGACCGGCGAGCACGGCCAGCGCCGGGTTCTCCAGCAGGCTCAGGGCGGCGTCGAACATGGCCACGTCCACCCAACAACCGCGCCCGGTCCGGGCCCGGCCGACCAGGGCGGCGGTGACCGCCCCGAAGGTCAGCATCCCGCCGGCCAGGTCGGCGATCGGGATGCCAGGCTTGGTGGGCGCTCCGTCGGCGAAGCCGGTAATGGCCATGATCCCGCTCATGCTCTGCACCACCGCGTCGTACGCCGGGCGCTCCCGCAGCGGCCCGGTCTGGCCGAAGCCGGAGACCGAGGCGTAGACCAGCCGCGGGTTGCGCGCCGCCATCGCCTCCCAGCCGAAGCCGAGCCGGTCCATCACTCCGGGGCGGAAGTTCTCGACCAGGACATCGGCCCGCTCAATCAGCCTGAGCAGCACCGCCCGGTCGGCGGTGGCGGCCAGGTCCAGCGCCACCGACTCCTTGCCCCGGTTGACGTGCTGGTAGTAGGTCGACTCGCCGTCCACGAACGGGCCGTAGGCCCGCGAGTCGTCGCCGCGCCCGGGCCGCTCCACCTTGACCACCCGGGCGCCGAGGTCGGCCAGTAGCATGGTCGCGTACGGGCCGGCGAGCACCCGGGACAGGTCCACCACGAGCAGTCCCGCCAGCGGGCCTTTCCGGGCCGATAGCTCGTCCGCCGGTATCTCCTGGGCCGCCATCCCCTCATCCTTTCGGGTACGCCGGGCGCCGAAGGCGGGCGGCCGCCCGCGGACTATGTCAGTCTCAAGAGGGAACCACCCAACCGCGGCCGGTGTTGTACCGGCTACACGACGCACGACGGCAGTTCGAGGAAACGGGAAGCGACGACAACGACCGGTTGGCTCTGGTCGGATGGAGTACCGATGACAGACACCACGGCCACGCTGGCCCCGGCGGAGCAAACCCCCGCCCTGACCGCCTGGGACCGCTGCGACCGCTGCGGTGCTCAGGCATACGTCCGGGCATTGTTGCCCGGCGGCGGTGACCTGGTCTTTTGCAAGCACCACGGCACGGCGTACGGGGAATCGCTGCGCAAGATCGCGGTTCGGATCGTCGACGAGTCGGACCGGATGCCGGCTTAACGACTGTCGGCACATCCGCCCACCGCGGCGGTGGTCCTTCGGGATCACCGGCGCGGTTCTTCATTGGCTGTTTTCGTCGGCTGCTCCCGCTGGGCTGCGGGCGGGCGCGGGCCCTTAGGGTGAGTCGTCATGGCAGCGCCGGCACCCGAGTCGGAATTCACGCACCGGGTCGACGTGCGCTACCTCGAGGTGGACCAGCAGGGTGTCGTGTTCAACATGTGGTACCTGGCCTACTTCGACGACGCCATGACCGCCTGGTTGGCGCACCGGGGTGTCCCCTACCAGCAGCTGTTCGCCGCCGGCCTGGACGTTCAGCTGGTCCACACCGAGGTGGACTGGCGCGGCGCCGTCGGCTTCGCCGACGACCTGACCATCGGGGTCTCGCTGGCCGCCATCGGGCGAACCAGCCTGACGCTGGACTTGCGCGCCCGCCGGGATGGCACCGAGGTGGTGCCCGACGAACCGTCTACGTCGTGGTCGCGACCGACGGCGGCGGCAAGCGGCCGATCCCCGACTGGCTGCGCGCGGCGCTCGGCGAATGAGGCAGACTGCCTGGCACGCCGGCAGGACCGAACGACAGGGGGCTGAGCATGCGCGAGCTTCGCCTCGTTGCGGTCAGCGACGACGGTTCGCACCTGGTCGTCCGCTCCAATGAGCCGGACGGTGAGCAGTTCCGGCTGCCGCTCGACGAGCGGCTGCGGGCCGCGGTGCGCCGCGACGTCCCCCGGCTGAGCCAGCTGGAGATCCGCCGGGAGAGCTCGCTCACGCCGCGGGAGATTCAGGCTCGGCTGCGGGCGGGCGAGTCCCCTGAGGACGTCGCTCACGCGGCCGGCGTTCCGGTGGAGCGGGTGACGCGCTTCGAGGGGCCGGTGCTGGCCGAGCGGCAGCGCCGGGTCGAGGAGGCGCGGGCGGCTACCCCACACCGTCCGGGCGGCTCCCCGCACGAGCCGCTCGGCGACCTGGCCGAAGCGTTCCTCGCTCGGGAGCGGGTCGATCCCGAGTCGGTGGCGTGGGACGCCTGCCTTGGCGAGGAAGGGACCTGGCTGGTTCTGCTCTCCTATCGGGTGGGAGACCGGACCCGCTCCGCCCGCTGGAGCTGGGACGTCGGCCGCCACCATCTGGCGCCGCTGGACAAGGGCGCGGAGATCATCGCCCAGCCACCACCCGACCCGTCTCCGCTGCCGCGGTTGGCGCCGGTGGTCACGGCGGCGCCCGCTGTGCATGACCCGTGGGCGGCAGAGGGGACTTCGGAGCCGACGCCGACGCTTTTGGTCGAGGACGAGCTTTCTGAGCTCGGCCGCCGCGCCACCGCCGAGGCGGTCAGCCGGCCCCCGACGGCCACCGCGGCCGATCCACCGGCCGCCGCGGTGTCGGAGCAGCCGGCGGCTGCGGACGACGTACCGGCGGTTGCGGAGGTGCCGACGGTCGAGGACGAGCTGACTCACGACGTCGGGACCGCGGAGCCCACGCGCGCCGGCGGACCCCGGTCGGCCCGTCGGGCCAGCGTGCCGTCCTGGGACGACATCCTGCTCGGCACCCGCCCGCAGCCGTGATCGACGACCAGCCCGATCCAGCCCGGGTCACCCGGGGAGCCGACCCGGCAGCAGTCGGGCCTTACCTCGCCAAGACGCTGGGCGATGACCGGTGGCTCGCCTGCACCGTCGACCTGATCTCCGGCGGCAAGTCCAACCTGACATACGTCGTCGAGTCGGCGGCCGGGGCGCTGGTGCTGCGCCGGCCACCGCTAGGCGGCGTGCTGCCCACCGCGCACGACATGGTGCGGGAGTACCGGGTGATCACGGCCCTGCGGGACACCGCCGTCCCGGTGCCGCGGACCTACGCGCTCTGCGAAAACCCTACACTCCTAGGCGCCCCGTTCTACCTGATGGAGCGGGTAGCCGGCCCGATCGTGGGCCGCGAGCTGCCGCCGGGGTACGCCGACCGACCTGAGCAGCGGCGCCGGATTGGCGAAGGGCTGATCGACGTGCTGGCCGCACTGCACGCGGTCGACGTCGAGGCGGTGGGGCTCGGCGACTTCGGCCGGCCCGATGGCTTCCTCGCCCGGCAGGTCCGGCGCTGGAGCCAGCAGTGGGAACGCACCCGGATCGACGACATGCCCGCCCTGGACCGGTTGGCCGCCGACCTGGCCACCGGGCTGCCGACCTCCGGCCCGGCGACGCTGGTGCACGGCGACTACCGGCTGGACAACACCGTCCTGGATCCGGCGCAGCCCGGGCGGATCGCGGCGGTGCTCGACTGGGAGATGTCCACCCTGGGCGATCCGCTCGCCGACGTGGGCCTGCTCTTGGTCTACTGGTCGGACCCGGACGACGCCGGCGCCCGCACCGACGCCATGGTCACCCCGGCCGCGACCGCGCACGAAGGCTTTCCGCGCCGCCGCGAGGTGGTCGAGCTCTACGCGGCCCGCAGCGGTCGGGATGTGTCCGCACTGCCGTGGTACCAGGCCTTTGGGTTCTTCAAGCTGGCCGTCGTCTGCGCCGGGATCGCCGCGCGGCACCGGGCCGGCGCCATGATCGGCGACGGCTTCGAGGACGTCGGCGCCCGGGTGGCGCCGCTGGTGGACCTCGGCCGGGCGGCGTTGGCGGAGGGAGTCGTCGAGTGACGGCCATGGGGCTGCGGATCGTCACCGAACGCAGCAGGGCGCGTCCTACGATCAGTGGTGGCAGTCGCGCAGGCCCGTGAGCGGCTCGGCTTCGAGGCTTTCTTCCGCTCCGACCACCACCTCGCTCCGACCACTACCTCGCCATGGGCGGTGCTGGCCATGGGCGGTGCTGGGCTGCCCGGGCCGGCCGGCGTGTGACGCTCGGTGCCCTCGCCCGGGAGACCAGCCGGATCCGGCTCGGCACGCTGCTGTCCTCGGCCACTGTCCTCGGCCGAGGGGACGGCCGAGGGGACGGCCGGCGGGACGGCCGGCGAACCGGCCGACGAGACGGTCGGCGAGCCCGCCGACGGCCCATTCAGCTTCACCCGCCTACGGCACACCTGGTACGGCGTGTCGCGACCGCAAACTGTGCCCTCGGCCCGTGAAGCCTCGCGGTCGATCTCACTTCACCCGCCTACGGCATCGCCGGCGAGGCGAACTCAGTCGGCCAGCAGGTCGGCGAGCTGGCGGGCGTTGGTCTGGGCGTAGTCGCGGTAGCAGTTGTTCATCAGCACGTGCGTCTCGCCGGCCTGCTCGGCCAGCGCACGCACCCGCGGCGCCCACTCCGCCAGCTCCTGCTCCGAATACCGGTAGCCGAACCGCTCGTAGATGTCCCGGCTGGTCCACTTGTCGCTGTGGCCGTGGAAGCGCACCACGGCGAGGTCCGCAGTCGCGGCCAGCACCGGGGGGATGGAGCTGGGGTGTCCCTCCGGCATGTCCAGGCTGACGTACGGCACGGCGTACGACCGCAGGAAGTCCAGCGTCTCGGGCTGGTTGTCGGGGCTCATCCAGGTGGCGCTGCGGAACTCCACGCAGATCGGCAGCGGCGCGCACCGGCGCTTGCATTCCAGCAGGTAGTGCTTGTTCGCCCGGCCGATCGGGAACCACTGCGGGAACTGGAACAGGATGGCGCCGAGCTTGCCGGCGGCGTACAGCGGCTCGAGCGCCCCCAGGAAGCGGTCCCAGACCAGTTCGACGGCGGCCTGGTCGAGGTCCTTGAGGTAAACGTTCTTCGTGGTGTCCGGACGGATCTCCTTGTACAGTGCACCCGGCTTGGTCGGGTGCTGGGTCAGCAGCGAGAAGGCCTTGACGTTGAAGGTGAACTCCGGCGGCGTGCGGGCCACCCACAGCGCGCTGTTGCGCTCGTTCGGCGGCGCGTAATAGGTCGCGTCGACCTCGACCAGCGGGAACTGCTGCGCGTAGTAGTCGAGCCGGCGCTCCGGGGTGTCGACGCCGGGCGGGTACCAGCCCGACACCAGCAGCGTCTTATCGGTCCAGGACGCGGTACCGACCAGGATGCGACCGCTCACGCCGCGATCGGTCCCGTCACGCCACGATGCCGGCGGACGAGCGGATCGCGGCCGCGACCGCGTCCGGGTCGGCCACGGTCACCGTCAGCCCCGGGTGCTTGATCAGGCCTCGGGGGTCGACGCCCGCCACCGGGTCGCGGAAGGTCAGGCAGACGCCGCGGCGGGTGTTCGTCCCGAAGGTCAGGCCGCGGTCGCGCAGCGACAGCCGGGTGCCGATCACCCGCCACCACCGGTAGGGACCGGTCACGGTGACCTCCTTGATGTTCGTCACCGGCGTCTCGACGACCCATGGACCGAAGCGAGCGATCACCCAGCCCCCGTCCAGAGTCACACCCGCGCGCGCCGGTCTGACGCCGAAGCCGAGCAGGAACCGACGGAACTGCGGGGCGAATTCAAACTCGTAGCGCTGCATGGCGTCCCTCTACCCAGCGGGGCAGGTCTCTCCCCGAAACCGTCAGCGGCCCTGCCAGCGCGGCTCTCGCCGCTGCGCGCGCGCCGCCTCAGCCTCCCGGTGGTCCGCCGACACCCACAGCTGCCCAAATGCCTCCGCGGTCGCGGTCGCGTCCATGCCGGCCGCCCCCTTGATCGCTCGCACCGCCAGCGGCGCGCTCGCCGCAACCGCGCCAGCCAGCGCCAACGCGCGCTCGTCCGCCGTACCGGCCGGGACGACCTCGCTCACCAGCCCGTAGGACAGCGCCGTGGCCGCGTCGATCATGCGGCCGGTGGCGAGCAGCTCCAGCGCCCGGGCGCGGCCGACGGCTCGGGCCAGCCGCGGTACGCCGCCCCAGCCCGGCAACAGCCCCAACCGCGCCTGCGGCAGCCCGAACCGCGCCCCTTCGGCCGCGATCCGCAGGTCGCAGGCGACCGCCAGTTCGGTCCCACCGCCCAGCGCCAGCCCGCTGATCGCCGCGATGGAGATGGCCGGCAGCCGCTCCATGACGCCGAGCGCGGCCTGCATGTCCAGCGACATCTCCCGGGCGTCGATCGCGGTCGCCATCGTCTGGAAGTCCTTGAGGTCCCCGCCGGTGCAGAAGAACTTCTTCCCAGCGGTGGTAAGCACAACCGCGAGCAGCCCGGGGTCGTCGGCCACGCCGGCCAGCAGCGAGTGCAGCTCGCGCGCGGTAGCGCGGTCGACGGAGTTACCGACGTGCTCCCGGTCGATCCGGACGACGGCGACGCCGCCGGAGCGGGTCAGCGTGACGCCCGGCGGGTCGGCATCCACGGGCGGGTCGGCTTCCACGGGCGAGTCGGCTTCCACGGGCGAGTCGGCTTCCACGGGCCGCAGCGTACGGACCGAGTGGGCGGCCCGATCGCGCGGCCCTGATCGCCCGGCCCTGATCGCCCGGCCCCGATCGCCCGGCCCCGATCGCCCGGCCTGGCGCGCGCCACCGCCACGAAGAGAGATCGGCGTACGGTCGAGGTCATGGCGGCAGAGCAGATGGCGGGCCAGCAGACCGCAGTCCGGCAGGGCTTCGGCGTGGACATCGGCGGTTCCGGCATCAAGGGCGCCCCGGTGGATCTGGACAAGGGGGCGATGGCTGCCGAGCGGCTGCGCGTCGCCACCCCGCAGCCCTCGACCCCGACCGCGGTGGCGGCTGTAGTCGGCGACATCTGTCGGCACTTCAACTGGACCGGTCCGCTGGGCTGCACCTTCCCGGCGGTGGTCCAGAACGGAGTGGCCCGCACGGCCGCCAACGTGGACAAGGCCTGGATCGGCACCGACCTGGCCGTACTGCTCAGTACGGCGACCGGCAGCCAGGTCACGGCCATGAACGACGCCGACGCCGCCGGGGTGGCCGAGATGGCGTTCGGGGCCGGCCGGGACCAGAACGGCGTCGTCGTGCTGGTGACGCTGGGCACCGGGATCGGCAGCGCGTTGTTCGTCGACGGCCGGCTGGTGCCCAACACCGAGCTAGGCCACCTGGAGGTCAGCGGTCAGGAGGCCGAGACCCGGGCCTCCGACGCCGCCCGGGACCGCGACAACCTGAGCTGGAAGGACTGGGCGCACCGGCTGCAGCGCTACCTGCGCACGCTGGAGAACCTGCTCTGGCCCGATCTGATCATCCTCGGCGGCGGCGTCAGCAAGAAGGCAACCAAGTTCGTGCCGCTGATGGACGTCCGGACCCCGCTAGTGACCGCCCAGCTGCTCAACGACGCGGGAATCGTCGGCGCCGCGGAAGCGGCGACCCCGAGACCGCCGGGCTGATTTCGGGGCTGAGGTCCGCCCGATTCTGCGGGCGCCGGGCCAACGTCGCGCCCGCACTGGCCACCGACACGCAGCCGATCGCCGCCAGCTGGCGGACCCGCAGCGACTCCCCCAGCACCACGAAGCCGGCCAGCGCCGCCATCGCCGGCTCCAGGCTCATCAGCACGCCGAACACCGACGCCGGCAGCCGGCGCAGCGCGGTCAGCTCGAGGGAGTACGGCACCGCCGAGGACAGCACCGCCACCGCGAACCCGATAGCGAGCACCCGCGGGTGGAGCAGAGTCAAGCCACCGCCGACGACCCCGAACGGCAGCAACGCCATCGTGGCGACCGCCAGCGCCAGCGCCAACCCGGACGCTCCGGGGAACGCTCGCCCCACCCGCTGGCTGGTCAGGATGTACGCCGCCCAGCCGGCGCCGGCGGCCAGCGCGAAGGCCACCCCGCTGACCGACACCGCGCCGCCGGCGCCCGCCAGCATCGCCACCCCGGCACCGGCCAGCACCACCCAGAGGCCGTCGAGCCACCGACGCGACCCGGCCACCGCGACTCCGAGCGGGCCGAGAAACTCCACGGTGACAGCCACGCCCAGCGGGATGCGAGCGATGGCCTCGTAGAAGCTCAGGTTCATCGCGGCCAGGACCAGCCCGAAGGCCAGTACCGTCAGCCCGGCCCGTCGATCCGGTAGCCGCGGCGACGGCCGCGCCACCAGAGCGAGGACCAGCGCCGCGAAACCGAGCCGGAGCAGTACGGTGCCGGACGGCCCGGCGGTGGCAAACAGGTCCTTGGCGATCGCCGCGCCGATCTGCACCGACGCGATCGCGGCCAGCACCAGCAGCGGAGCAGGCACCGCGGCGCGGGCGTGGCGGTCAGTGATCGAGAGTCTTGGGGGGCTTTCCCGGGCCGATCGCGGTGTGGGCATCGACGGAGAAGTATCGCGGTTTCTCCGAGCGGCGTTTCGGTCCCACCGCGTTGGCCGCGGTCACGCCTATCCACGGCAGCAGGACGGCGCCGAGGACGGCCACCACGGCCAGCGGTCCGTGCACCAGCAAAGCCGCGACCAGGATGCACACCACCCGGACGGCCTGGGTCCACAGATACCGTCGCTGGCGAGCGGCCAGCTCTTCCAGGCGGTTGGGCGGCGCCCCGGTGATCAGGTGCACCGACCCGGCCCGCTGGGCTCTGCGGCGTGGGTCCCAACTCGGCACGTTTACCCCTGTCCATGGCGCACCTGTCCGTGGTGCGCCTGTCCATGGTGCGCCTGTCCATGGTGCGCCTTGCCCGGGGCCGCGCAACTGCGGGTTTCTGCGGGTTTCTGCGGGTTTCGCACCATCTGGCCGGCAGCAGGCTGCGGACGACGAGCGGGAAGGCTGTCTCGGACGCAGTGACGCGATCGCGGGGGATCCCGTGGCGGACCCCGCCTTCGGCTGATGACTCACTCCGGTGCCCTCCGGCCCGGGGCCCAACCGGATTCGGAATCATAGGTGCACGTCCGCGCCGCCGAGGAGAAGCCGAGCTGCCATGAAGATCGTCGTGGGGTACGTCAAGTCACCCGAAGGGGCCGCCGCCGTTGACCGGGCCATCGAGGAGGCCAGGCTGCGCAACGCCTCGCTGGTCATCGTCCACTCCAGCAAGGGCGGCCTCCGGGAGGACGTTGACGAAGCCGTCGCCTACCAGGAGCAACTCGACGAGATCGACCGCCGACTGGCCGGTCAGGGCGTCGCGCACGAGGTGCGGCAGCTGACCCGCGGCAAGGACCCGGTCGACGACTTGATCGACGTGGTGCACAACACCGAGGCCGAGATGATCGTCATCGGCCTGCGCCGTCGGTCAGCGGTGGGCAAGTTCGTGCTGGGCAGCAACGCCCAGCAGATCCTGATGGACGCCGACTGCGCCGTGTTGTGCGTCAAGGCATCGTCGAACCGCTGAAGTTTCCCCGCCGCGGGGCCGACATCGCTGTCAGCGGCTTTCGCCGTCGACCGCACAACGGGCTGGAGCGACGTGGTAGACGAACGCGAGCTGCTGATGATGGAGGCGTACGACGAGGGCGTCGTCACCGAGGTGATCCGCCCGGCCGCGGTCCTGCCGGAGAGCTCGGCCCGCGCCGTCCTGGTGGAGCTCGCCATGCGGGACGTGCTGGCCCGGGGCCACTGGCAGACCACGCCGACGCTGTGGCGCCGTTACGACCGCCCGTTCGACGGCCCGGACGGCACCTCGGGCACGGCCGAGCTGCTCGGCACGATGCAGGTTGCCTACGGGACACCGACCCGCTACGAGATCACCATCTACCGGGCGACCATCACCCGGCTCGGCCAGGAGCACGGTTGGTCGGTAGTCGCGCTGTGCGACGAGGCCCTCGGGTACGGCGGGCTGGACCTGATGTCGTGCCCGCGCGCGGACCTGGCGCCGCCGCCCAAGCCGTTTCGGTTCTGACCGCTGCCGCCTGCGCCCCCCGCGCCCGCCGTCCGGGCGCGGCGACGCCGAGGATGTCGGCCTGGAACTGCATGCGGAACTCATTGGCGCTCGCGCCTCCGTCCACCCGGAGTTCCTCGACTTGCTGGCCGGACTCTTCCTTAGTGGCGAAGACCACGTCCCGGGCCGCCATACTGGCCGAGTGCCGGAGATCTTCGACGTGGCCCAGGCGCGGGCGCTGATGCCGGCGGTGCACCGCCAGGCTGACGAGATCATCACCGTCCGCGCTGACCTGACCGAGCTGCGGGCTGCTCTGAGCCGCGGCCAGAACTGCGCGCTGGGCGGCATCCCGGAGGCCAAGGCGCTGGAAGCGCGGCTGCATGAGGGTCTGGCCTGGTTCACGACCCAGGGGGTCGTGCTCAAGGGCTTCGCGCCGCTGCTCGTGGACTTCCCGGCTCACCGCGGCGGTGACGACGTCTTGCTGTGCTGGTTGGAGGGTGAGCGGGAGCTGGGCTGGTACCACCGCGTCGACCTCGGCTTCGCCGGCCGCCGCCCGCTCTAGACCGCTCTCTCGCAGCTTCACCCACGCCGTGGTCGTGGTTGGGACCTGAAACGAACCCCGGGACGACAATGACGTGGGTGAAGGTCGGCACAGCGGCAGCTTCACCCACGCCGTGGTCGTGGTTGGGACCTGAGACGCCGGCCCGGACACTGCCGGGGGTGCGGCTGGGGTGCGGCTGGGGTGCGGCGGCGAAGCTGGCGTCCGCCCGGGCGTACGCCGAGATCGTCGAGTTCGAGAGCGCCCTGGTCGCCGACCAGTCGTGCTGGCACGAACCGCCCATCACCAGCAGGTCACCGGCGCCGAGATGGAACGTCTTGGCCACCCGGCCGCCGGTGCCGGGTCGGAGCAGAAACCGCCGCCGCTACCCCAGCGGCACCGTCGCCACCAACGGTTCCACCAGCACCGTGCGAACGGTGTCACATCGGCCGCTGGCGTTGCCGCCACGGCGCGTCCCGGAGCAACAGCTCGAACAGCTCGTCGGAGCGGGCGAGCCAACCAGGCACGTGCTCGACCCAGGACCGGTCGTCCAGCGCTTGTCGGGTCAGCCGGTGGAAGGAAGGTCGGCCGGGTTGTCAGCTCTGGTGTCAAACAACGACGCCTGCCAGGCAACCGGCGGGACGCCAGCGCTCACGCCGCGTGTGCCGGCCCCAGTCGGCTGGCCCCTGCCGGAATGTCGTCGCCGTACGCCGGTCGTGGCGCTGGATGCTCGACCAGGGCCAGGACTCGGCTGGCCATGAACCGCGCGGTGCGCACCGGCGTACCGCCGCGGGTCAACTCGGTGACCTCGACGACACCGCGACCGGTGCGGACCTCGACCCGACGCCCGGCGCGGGTGGCCGCGACCTCGTAGGTCCTCGTGGCTCCACCGGCGTCGATGACGACCTCGACCTTGTCACCTTTCACACCAAGAGCAACGCCGATCAGGGCGCGGACAGTCCCGATACCTGCTGCTCGGAAGGCCGCTCAGGCTCGACGGGCTCGGGCTCGGGCGCCGCCGGCTCGGGCGCCGGCGGTTCGGGTGCCGGCGGTTCGGGTGCCGGCGGCTCGGCGGCAGCTGGCGCTGGGTCGGCCGACGGGGTTGGAGGCGGTTTGGCTGCGGCTGAGTCCACCGGGGCCACCTGCTCGCCTGCGCCGTCGACCGACTGCGCGGCCTCCCCCGTGGGTTCCGCCGCGCCGTCCGCGGTCGGAACCACCGGCTCCGCGGCGAGACGACGACCGCGGCGGCGGCCCCAACGCCGCCGGCGGCGACGCTCGCGGTCGGCGGTCGAAGTCTCCGGTTCCGCCGCCGCCTCCGAGCTCGCGGCTTCCTCCGACGCCGCAGCCGGCGTCACCGGGTCAGCAACCGTCTCGGCTGGCACGGCGGTCACCGGCTCGCCGGCTGGCACGGTGGTTCCGCCGCGGGTTCCGGGCGGCCTCGGGACAGCGGCGGCCACGGCCGGCGCGTCGGCCGATGGCGTACCGGGCTTGCGCGTGCGCGGTCGCCGCTTGGCCGGCGTCCGCGGGTGCTGCCGAGCGAGGTGGCGGTCGAGCTCCGCCACAGCCGTGCGCGCCGGTCGCGCGTCCGGGTGGGACTTGACCCATTCCTCGGTCACCGCGTCGACGACCACGGCCCACGACCGCCGCAGCGCCCCCCACTCCGCCGGACCACGCTCGCCGGCGGGCACGGCCAGCACCGCCTCCCAGCCGATGTCGCTGGCCCGACTCAGCTGGTCTCCGCGTACCAGCCGGTCGACCAGCCGGTTGCCGCCGGCGGCCATGCCCGCGTCGTCGGCAGCGGCCGGCAGTACCGCCCGCAGCGCCGACTCCTCCTCCACCGACGCCGCTCGGGGCGGTTCCCGCCGCGCCGGTGGCCGACCGGCTCGCCGCGTGCGGTCGTCCGATCGCGGTCGGTCGGTCCGGAGTCCGGACTCGGGGCGCCGTCCGCCCTCGCGCCGGCCAGGCTCACGGCGGCCGCCGTCGGGCGGTCCGGTCTCCCCGCGCTCCGTTTGCCTGGCCTCGCGCTCAAGTTCTTCGTTGTACCGGAGAATCGCGCGGTTCTCCGAGATGACGCCACGGTCGAGAAACGACTGGCGCTGGCTCATGCCGGTGGACTTCTTCTTCGGCACCGGGGCGCACCTTTCGCTGATGTGGGTCATACGGTCCCACGCCGGCCGCCCGCGGGAGTGGTTCGGCTACGACGGGATGCTTGACCGGCTGCTTGACCGTCGCGCGTCGTGGGCAGGAGCGCAGACATGACTGACGCCGCCGGCTTTCGCGAACTCGGCAGGGTTGCTGTCGACCACGCGGACGCGGCCGCTCCCCGGTCACGCTTGCCGCCGCCGACCACGTCAACCACAACGGCACGGTGCACGGCGTCGTGATCGCCACCATGGCAGACGCCGCGATGGGCGAAGCGGTAGGCAGCACCCACGGTGACGAAGCCACGCCGGGGACCGTCGAGGTGACCGTGGCCGACCTCAACCCGGGCCAGTCGGGCTCGCTGACGGCTGCCGCGGAGGTACGCCGCGGCCGGGTCGCCGTGGTCGAGGCCGAGGTCACGCAGGACGACGACGGTACGACAGTCGCGCACGCGCTGGCCACCTACGTCGCCATGCGGGTTGACCACCCGAGCAAGTGTTGTACTGCCGGCTATAGGCGGCAGTACAACACTCGCTTACCGCTCCAGGTCCTCGGTGGGACGCGAGTATCGCCCGGGACTGCGGCGGCCAGGCTGCTGGCCGCCGTACTCGTCGGCGGAGTCGTGACGACCGGGTGCAGCCCGAGTACTGCACCGCGCACGGCCGGCTCGCCGAGCGGTCTCCTGGCGGCCGCCGCCACACCGACGTCGGCACCGACTCCGACGCCGGCGCCACCCGCGCCAGCTCCGACGGACGACGGCGCGCTGCCCCAGACCGCCGCGTCGCCGGCCGCCGACACGCCCCTCTTCGCCGTCCGGATGGCCGCCCTGTGGCGGGCAGTGGTGACCGGCAGCTCCGCCGCCGGGCTACCGGCGTTCTTCCCGCTCGCGGCCTATCGCCAGGTCAAGACGGTGTCCGACCCCGCCGGCGACTGGCAACGGCGACTCATCGGCGAGTTCGGGCTGGACGAGGCCGTCGCACACGACCTGGTCGGTGCTCAGGCGAAGACCGCGACGCTGCTGCGGGTCGTCGTACCGGCCGAGCACGCCTCGTGGGTGCCGCCGGGCACCTGTGCGAACCGAGTCGGCTACTGGCACGTCACCGGGGCACGGGTCGTGTACCAGGTCGACGGCGCGGAGCGATCGTTTGGCATCGCCTCGCTGATCTCCTGGCGAGGCGAGTGGTACGTCGTGCACCTCGGCGCCGTCGTCCGCCGCTCGGCCGGCGGCGTGGTCGACCGCCCGGCGGCCGGGCCCGGCG
>JADGOU010000282.1 GCA_017882835.1 Frankiaceae bacterium
CGACACAGGAGTGACCGTCGAGGCCACCACCTGCCCGATCAGGTGGCTGTTCTCGGGTGCGACCGGCTCCTCGAGGAAGAACGGCGACAGCGGTTCCAGCAGGCGAGCCAGCCGCCGAGCCGTGGCCAGGGTGAACCGGCCATGCAGGTCTACGGCCACGTCACGGTCGGCGCCCAGCACCCCGCGCGCCGCCGCCACCCGGTCGTACACCCCCTGCAAGGACGCCGGCGTGCCGAGCGGCTTCATCCGGCCCGACGCGTTCATCTTGACCGCGGTCATCCCCTCCTCCACCACCTCGGCGATCTGGTCGGCGACCTCCGCCGGCTCGTCACCACCCACCCAGCAATAGACCCGCACGCGATCACGTACCGGGCCGCCCAGCAGGACATGGACCGGCAGCCCGACCGACTTGCCCAGCAGGTCCCACAACGCCTGGTCGAGCCCGGCGACCGCGCTGGAGAGGATGACCCCATGGCGATAGAACGACCCCTTGGACATGACCTGCCAGTGGTCCTCGATACGGAAGGGGTCCTGCCCGATCAGGTACTCGGCCAGCTGATGGACCGCCGTCCGGACCGTCTCGGAACGCCCCTCGCAGGACGCCTCCCCCCACCCCACCAACCCGCCAGACGTCTCGACACGGACAAAGAGCCAGCGTGGCGCGACCAAAAACGTCTCTACTCGGGTGATCGTCTCCATCGCCTATCCCTTCGTCGCGCCAGCGGTCAGTAGAGGCTGAGGAGCCGGTAGGTCTCCTGCTCGACGGCAGTTCGAGCGGGCTTCATCCACTTGCGTGAGTCCACCATGGTGAGGTCGGCAACCAGCGACTCGCGGACGGAGCCCGTGAAGACCTGGTTGAGATGGGTGGAGACGTTGATCTTGGTCATGCCCGCGGCGATCGCCGCCTGCATGCCGGCATCCGACACACCGGAGGATCCGTGCAGCACCAGCGGCACCGACACTGCCTTGCGGATGGCCCGGATCAGGTCCTCATCGAGGTGTGCGTCGCGGGTGGTCATGGCGTGCGAGGAGCCAACGGCCACTGCCAACAGGTCGACGCCCGTGTCGGCGACGAAGGCTGCCGCGTCCGCGGGTGATGTGCGCGCCGACGGGTCGTGGACGCCGTTCTTGCCGCCCACCTCGCCGAGTTCTGCCTCCACATCCACCCCGGCGGCGTGGCACAGCGCCACCATCGCTCTTGTGGTCTCACGGTTTGCCGCGTCGGGCAGCTTTGATCCGTCGTACATGACGGAGGAGACGCCCAGTTCGACGGCCTCGGCCACCAGCGCTGTGTCCTCGGCGTGGTCGAGGTGTACAGCCACCGGCACGGACGCCGCCCGCCCCACGGCGAGCGTTGCCAGGCAGATCGGCTCCAGCGCGCCGTGGTACTTCACGGCATTTTCCGAGATCTGCAGTACGACCGGCCTTCCGGCCCGTTCGGCGGCCTTGACGAATGCGGTGGCGTGCTCGAGGTGGATCACATTGAAGGCGCCCAACCCGGTGCCGGCCCGCTGGGCGGCGAGGGCAAGTTCGCGCAGCGAGGCGAGCATCAGTTGCCCGACGCCACGCCGACGGTGAGCAGAAGGTTGGCGTAGATCCGGTCCTCGCCGGTGGCGACCAGCAGCGCGAGGTCCTGGCCACGGGCGGCCTCGTAGAAGGCGAACCGCTCCATGATCTCCAGGGGCACATCGGTGCCGAGCAACTGCTGGTACTCCTTATGGACCGGGAGCAGGTCGGTGCCTGGCGCCATCACCGCGGCACTCTCCACCGTGATCACACTGGTGATCGCCGTGAGCACGTCAGTGCCATTCACCAGGCCGCGACTGAGGTTGAGGTGGACGACCTGGGCGTTGGGCCCGTGGGCGGTGGCGTGGGGGTAGTTGGAGTCGGCGATCAGCACCTTGGAGCCGTGGCCGGCCGCGGCAAGGGCGGCCAGCAGCGTCGGATGGGTGAGTTGTGTGGTCAGCATAGGGATGTCACTTTCAGAGGATGGTTGTGGAAACTTGGAGGGTGGCCGCGTAGGCCGGGTCGAATCGGCCGGTCTCTGGGTGAGCGGCGGCCGCGGCGGACACTCGGACGGCTAGTGGCAGTGCCGCGGCAACGTCGAGGTGGGACGCGAGCCCGCTGGCAAGCCCGCCGACCAGCACGTCGCCGCAGCCGACAGGGTTCACTGCAACCACCTTCGGCGCGGCCACTTCGACCGCGCTCTCGGTGCTGACTGCCAGAGCCCCGTCAGCACCGAGGGACACCACCACCCATGTCGGGCCCTGCTTGCACAGGCTCCGGGCGGCGTCGACTACTGCGGCCAGGTCGCCCAGTTTGGCGCCAACCAGGGCGGCCAGCTCCTCCCGGTTCGGTTTCACGACCGTGGGGGCGGCGGCCACGCCGGCTCTCAGCAGGGCACCGCTGGTGTCAAGGATCACCGGGCGGCCGGCCCTCCGGGCCGCCTGGATCAGCGGCACATAGACGTCCTCCGGGCAACCCGAGGGGGCACTGCCGGAAAGGGTCACCACGTCCACGCTGGGCAGCAGCTCCTCAAACCGGGCAACCAACGCGGCCAGGTCGGTCGCAGTAACGGTCACCCCCGGCTCAAGGAATTCGGTGGAGATACCGTTGACGTCGATGATGTTGATGCAGGTGCGGGTCTCGCCGGCCACTCGAATGAACTCGTCCTGCATGCCGTTGATCGCGAGTTGGCTGGTCACGAACTGCCCGGCGAAGCCCGCAACGAAGCCGGTGGCAACGATGTGCTGGCCACACAGCTGGGCCCCGCGGGAGACATTGAGGCCCTTGCCACCCGCACTAGCGGTCACTGTCGCTACGCGCTGCACTGCGCCGATCGTGATGCCGGCGACGTCGTAACGCTTGTCGATTGCTGCGTTGAGGGTGACTGTGAGGATGGTCACGACCTGCTCCTGGCGAGAACGTAGGTGGATGCGTCGCCGACGACCAGCTCGGTGTCGAGCACAACGGTTCGGGGTCCCTCGGTTGCCTCGCCGTGGACCCGTTGGAGGATCATCTCCGCGGCGCGGGTCGCGATCTGCGCCACGGGCTGGACGACGAAAGTGGGGCGCGGCCGGATGATTCGGGCCAGATCGAGGTTGTCGAAGCCGACGATGGCGGGGGCACTGGCGTCGGGGCCCAGTTCGTTCAGGGCGATAGTGGCTCCGAGGGTGAACTCGTAGTTCGCGCAGACGATGGCCGTGGGTGGCGCGTCGAGCTGCATGAGGCGCCGGAAGCCGTCGTATCCGCCTTCGATGCTCACGGTGTCCGGTTGGGTCAGGGCCCGGGCGGGCAGCTTGCCTGTGTGGCGCTTGACTGCCTCGCGAAAGCCGAGCCGGCGCTCCCGCATGGTGAAGGTGCTGTCCGGGCCGGCCAGGAGGGCGACCTTGGTGTGGCCGGCACCGGCGAGCAGCTCGCAGGCGGACGCGATCGCTGTCCGGTTGTCGATGACGACGGCATCAACGGCGCCGTTGGCGATCGTCCGGTCGATCGCGACGACCGGCACGCCGCGTTCGGCAGCGGCGTCTAGACCCTCGACGTCATCGCCGACCGGGACGATGACGATCCCGGCAACCATCTTGCCGATCAGGAAGCGGATCGACTCCGCCTCGGCCTGGGAGCTGCCACGGGAGTCGCAGATGATCGTGCCGTAGCCGGCCTCGCGGAGCCGTTCCTCCATGGCCGACACGATGGTGGTGTTGAACGTGGAGTTCAGCTCGGCCAGCACCACGCCAAGGGTCATCGAACGCCGGCTACGCAGCCCGCGGGCGAAGTCATTGACCCGGTAGCCGAGGTCACGAGCTGCGTGCTCGATCAGGACCCGGTTGGCGTAGGTCACGTTTCCGCCGTTGAAGTACTTGGAGATGGTCGCCAGGGACAGCCCGGTCATGCGCCGGATGTCCTTGTAGGTGGCTGCCATCGCGAACCCGTCTGGTGGCGAAACGTTTCGTAGCCGTCAGCCTTACAGCAACTCAATCCCTTGTCAATGGATGTTCTGGATGACACGAAACGATTCGATCTGCCCTTGTCCTCTCACGCGGAGATCGAGTAGCCTGAGGCAAAACGTTTCGCCCTCAAGGGGGAGTCGATGGGCCCGACCAACGCTTTGGCGGTCTACCTCGGCGTGGACATCGGGACCTCCGGGTGCCGCTGCCTCGCTGTTGATGCGGACGGCCGCACTCTCGCCGTCGCCGAGCGCCAATATCCGCTGTACACGCCCGCCCCCGGCTGGGCGGAGCAGGACCCGAAGGCCTGGGTGGCCGGCGCATTCGCCGCCGTCGCAGAGGTCTGCGCCTCCGGCGCCTTCGAGCCCGCGAA
>JADGOU010000283.1 GCA_017882835.1 Frankiaceae bacterium
CGTGGGCGCAGTCGAGCGCTTCCTTGGGCGAGCCGGTGAAACTGCCGATGGGCAGGACTTGACTGTGTCGTAGCCGGGTGAAGCTGGTTGCCCCGAGCGACTTCACCCGCCGTCGGCATCGGACGCGACCGCGACACGCCGTACCGGCTGTGCCGTAGCCGGGTGAAGCTGGCCAGGCTCCCTTCCTGTCGTCGCCCGACCACCACGAACTTCCGGCCGCCGACCCTAGCCCTGGGCTCGTCGAGGATTCCAGCGCAGGGCCTCGGCTCGGGTCCAGGCGACCAGGTAGCAGCGCAAGGCTTCGCTGGTGTGCACGCGGACGGTCGCCGCGGCCGCGGCGTCGGCTGCGCTGCCCGCGGCCGAGCCTCAGTCGTAGGGTCGGGATATGACGCTGGCCGCCGACCATCCCCGCGGCAGCGCCCCAGCCGTCCAGCTGGCCCGGCTCGGCTTCCATGACCCCGCCCGCGCCGAGCGGCTGCTCGGCCAAACCGGCCTTAGCCTCTGGCGCGCAGACACCACGGCGGCCACCGCGGACTCCGCGGCGATCATCGACGCACTGTCCGCGACGGCCGACCCGGACCTGGCGCTGCTTGCGCTCAGCCGGCTGGCCGAGGCCAGTGCCGACACGTCGACGGGCGCTTCTGCGGTGCCTCTGGTCGATGCGCTGCGGCGATCGCCTTCCTTGCGCCAGCGACTGATCGACGTGCTCGGCGCCAGCACCGCGCTCGGCGAGCACCTCATCCGCCACCCCGCCGACGTGGACCTGCTGGCCGCGGATCAACTGCTGGCCGCGCGGCCGACCGCGGTCGATCTACAACGTATCCTGCTGCGGGCCGTCGGTGCTGATGCGCCGGCACCGCCCCCCACCGGAACCGCCGGTGCCCGCGCTCGCGGCACCGGCTCCGAGGTGCTCGACGCGCTGCGCACGGCGTACCGGCGCTGCTTGCTGCAGCTGGCCGCTCGCGATCTCGCCGGCACCATGGCGGTCGACGACGTCGCCGCGGAGCTGGCCGACCTCGCTGGCGCGGCGCTGACCGCGGCTCTGGCCATCGCCGCGGCCGGACTGACGGCCGCCGCGGAACCGTGCCGGCTGGCAGTAATCGGGATGGGCAAGTGCGGCGGTCGCGAGCTCAATTACGTCAGCGACGTGGACGTCATCTTCGTCGCGGAGCCGGTACCCGGCGGCGACGAAGCCGCGGCGCTGCACTCGGCCACGGCGCTGGCCGCCGGGCTGATGCGGGCCTGCTCGACCACCACTCCGGAGGGGGCGCTGTGGTCGGTCGATGCCGCGCTGCGCCCGGAGGGCAAGTCCGGCCCGCTGGTGCGCACGCTGGCCAGTCACGCGGCGTACTACGAGCGCTGGGCCAAGACCTGGGAGTTCCAGGCGTTGCTCAAGGCGCGGCCGGTGGCCGGGGACCTGGCTCTGGGCCGTGCCTTCTGCGCCGCCGTCGCGCCGCTGGTGTGGACGGCGGGGGACCGGCCCAACTTCGTCGAGGACGTCCAGGCCATGCGCCGGCGGGTGGAGAGCTCGCTGCCGGCGGCAGCAGCCGACCGGGAGCTCAAGCTTGGTCCGGGAGGGCTGCGGGACGTAGAGTTCGCCGTCCAGCTGCTGCAGCTGGTGCACGGCCGGGCCGACGAAGAACTGCGCAGCCCGACCACGCTGGTCGCGCTGCAGGCACTGGCGAACGGCGGGTACGTCGGGCGCGAGGACGCCCGCAAGTTGGCCGAGTCCTACCGCTACCTGCGCCAGGTGGAGCACCGGCTGCAGCTGCAGCGGTTGCGCCGTACCCATCGGCTGCCCACCGACCCGACGGCGCTGCGCTGGCTCGCCCGCAGCCTCGGCTACCACCCGAACCCGTATGGCAGCGCCGTGGACAACTTCGACTACGAGCGCGTCCGCTACGCCCGGGTGGTGCGCGACCTGCACCAGAAGCTGTTCTACCGACCGCTGCTGCAGGCGGTGGCCCGGCTACCCGCCGACGACGCCCGGCTCACCCCGGCGGCGGCTCGGTTGCGGCTGGAGGCGCTGGGGTTCGCCGACCCGGCCGGCGCACTGCGCCACCTGGAGGCGCTCACCAGCGGGGTCACCCGGCGAGCCGCCATTCAGCGCACGCTGCTGCCGGCGATGCTCGAGTTCTTCGCCGACGCGGCCGATCCGGACGCCGGGCTGCTGGCCTACCGCCAAGTGTCGGACGCGCTCGGCTCGACTCCGTGGTACCTGCGGCTGCTGCGCGACGAGCCCGCCGCCGCTGAGCGCCTGGCCCGGCTGCTCGCCAGCAGCCGGTACGTCGCTGACCTGCTCCTCCGCGCGCCGACGGCGGTGGCGATGTTGGGCTCGGACGCCGAGCTGGTCCCGCGCCGGGCCGACCAGCTCACCGCCGAAGTGCTGGCCGTCGTCGGTCGGCACGACGAGTGGGAGGAGGCGGTGGCCGCGGCCCGCGGCGCTCGCCGTCAGGAGCTGCTCCGGATCGCCGGTGCGGACCTGCTCGACCGGCTGGACCTGCGCGCGGTGGGGTGCGCGCTCACCGACGTCGCGGCGGCAACGATCGCTGGCGCCCTGGACACCGCGACCCGCAAGGTGGCCACCGAAGCCCGCGGGGAGCTGCCGATGCGGTTGGCGGTCATCGCCATGGGCCGGCTCGGGGGCGGGGAGCAGGGCTACGGCAGCGACGCGGACGTGCTGTTTGTGCACGACCCCCTCGATGGTGCCGCGGACGCCGACGCGGCGGCCGCGGCGAAGGCGGTTGCGGAGGAGCTGCGGCGGTTGCTCGCGCTGCCGGCCCCCGACCCCCCGCTGCTGGTGGACGCGGACCTGCGCCCGGAGGGCCGGCAGGGTCCGCTGACCCGCAGCCTGGCCTCCTACGCGGCGTACTACGACCGGTGGGCCTCGGTCTGGGAGTCCCAGGCGCTGCTGCGGGCCACGCCGATCGCCGGCGACGCCGAGCTGGGAGGCCGATTCGTCGGGCTGGTCGATCCGTTGCGGTACCCGGCCGAGCTGCCGGCCACCGCCGTGTCCGAGATCCGGCGGATCAAGGCACGGGTGGAGGCGGAACGGCTGCCGCGTGGGGCCGACCCGGCCACCCACACCAAGCTCGGCCGGGGCGGGATCGCCGACGTGGAGTGGACAGTACAACTGCTCCAGCTCCGGCACGCGGCCGGAGAACCGGCGCTGCGCACCACCAGCACTCTCGATGCCCTGGCCGCGGCCCGAGACGCCGGCCTGCTCACCGTCGCCGACGCGGACGTGCTGGAGGGGGCGTGGCGGCTGGCGGCGCGCGCCCGCAACGCGATGATGCTCGCCCGCGGCCGGGCCACCGACTCGCTGCCGACGGTGGGACGTGACCTCGCCGGCGTCGCCCGGGCGCTGGGCTACCCTGCCGGACGCCAGGGCGAGTTCCTCGAGGACTACCGGCGGGCCACCCGGCGGGCGCGCACGGTCGTGGAAAGGGTGTTTTACACATGACCGCCATCCCGGGCTTCCGCTGCGGCGATGTCGCTGTTGAGGGCGTGCGGCTGGCCCTGCACCGCGCTGGACCTGCCGATGGGGACGCCACCCCCGCGCTGCTCCTGCACGGGATTCCGCAGACGGCGCTGGCCTGGCGGGCGCTCGGCCCGGAGCTCGCCCGGGACCGGGCCGTGCTGGCTCCGGACCTCAAGGGCTTGGGCGCCAGCGAGATCCAGGCGCCGTACGACGTCGCCACCCTGACTGCCGAGCTGGCCGCGCTGGTGCTGCACGAGGTCGACGGCCCGGTCGACGTGGTCGGTCACGACTGGGGCGGGGTGCTGGCCATCGCGCTGGCCGCGGGCCGCCCGGAGCTGGTCCGCCGGTTGGTCGTGCTCAGCGCGCCGTACCGGCGGGTGGACCTGCTGCACGCGCCCTCCGTGGCAGTGTTCGCGTTGCCGGTGCTGCCCGAACTGGTGCTGCGGATCGCCGGCCGCTGGGCCGCCCCGGCGATGCTGCGCCTGGGCTGGCGCGCCGAGGCCCGGCCCGATCCCGCTGCCTGGCAGGCCTACGCGACGGCGTACGCCGACCCGGCGCGGACCCGGGCCATGCTCGGCTGCTACCGGGCCGCCGGCCGCCCTCGGTGGGGTCGGGCGAGTCAGCCGCCGGCGGTCGCTGCCGAGCGCAAGCTGGTGATCTGGGGAGCTGTCGACCCGGTACTGCCGGTAGGCCGGATCGGTACCGCCGTCAGCGCCGACCTTGGACCGGACACGACCATGGTGACCGTTCCGAGCGTCGGCCACTGGCCGCACGAGGAGGCGCCGGAGGTCGTGGTGCCGGCCATCGCCGACTTCCTGCGCGCCTGAGGCGAGAGGTCC
>JADGOU010000284.1 GCA_017882835.1 Frankiaceae bacterium
CCCGGCCGCCGGGACCGCGTCACTCGATGGGGTGAACCTGGCTCAAGCCTGCGCGCACCCGAGTCGATCGGCAGTCACCGGCATGGGCGGGGTCGCCGGATCTCCGCAAACGGAGCCAACAGGAAGAGTCGTCGTGCCCGGATCCCCGACGGACCCGCCCGGTCGGTCGCTACAGCGAGCAGATCAATCGCGCTCGGCGCGGCAACCGAAGCGGCCGGGTGGGACGGGGACGAGCCGCCCGCGGGTACCCCCGCGGCGCAACCTGGACTTCGCCCACCTCGACCTCGGCGCCCTGCGCCGGTACCGGCTGGCCCTGACGGCCGAGGAACACCGCGTCTCCTACTGGCGACGCATCATCCAAGGTCGCCTCGACGTCGTCCGCGCCGGCGGGTCGGAGGACGGGCTCGGCCTGGACACCCTGCGCCCCGTGCTGAGCCAGGCCAGCGCGGTCGGAGGCCGGCGGGCGCTGGTGCAGGTGCTCCCAGCACCCGCGTTCCCGCCGTTGCCCGACCTGGAGCAGCTGTGGGACCGCTGTCCAGCACCGGCCGACCGGGCCGACCTCGCGAGACTGGCCCACGACCTGGAGCAGGCTGAGCGCGAGCTGTCCGACTACCGCACCGCGGTGCACCGGCGCCTCGATGCGGCGACCACCGAACTGATCGCCCGGTACTGCGAGGATCCGGCCCAGTGCATGGCCGCGTTGCCGCAGCCACCTGGACAGCCACCTGGACCGTCCCGGCCGCAGGGCCGCAGCCACCTGGACCGTCCCGGCCGCACTGCGTAGCCCTGCCCCGCGGGGCCGCCACTCCGCCGCGCCCAAGGGCCGTTGCGACCCCGCAAGCGTGCGCTGGCACCGCCCGCAGAGCAGACTGGCGGGCATGGTGGTGCTGACCCTGTTGATCCCGCTGCTCCTGCTGGCCTTCCTGCTGCTGATGGAGCGGGTGGAGCGACCGCTGCGGGACGACGCCGTCGGCGACCAACTGGCCCAGTTCATGGAAGTGGCCCGGCCAGAGGAGCTCGAGGTCTTCGTCAAGGACGGGTTCGCCCCCACCGTCGACCGCTACTGGCGCCGCCGCCGGATCGCCGAGCGACTGCAGGTGCGCGCCTACCTCGTCGGCGCGCGCCGGTCCGGTGGCGGCACTGGCCGGGCGAGGCAGCGAGATGTCCCGTACCGCCAGACTCCGCCGTCCCGGATCTGAAAGGCCCGTCCCGGATCTGAAAGGATCCAGCCCGCGCGGAGGGCTGCGGAGGCGAAAGTGAACCATGACCTGCTGGCACGGACGGCGTTGTTCAGCGGACTGGCGCCGGACGCCGCGGAGTCCTTGACCACAGCGCTGCGCCCGGTGGCCGTCCCGCGCGGCGAGTTCATCTTCGCGGAGGGCGAGAACGGGGACACGCTGTTCATCCTCCTCACCGGCAAGGTGAAGATCTGTCGCACTGCCACGGACGGTCGGGAGAACATGTTGGCCGTGATGGGGCCGGCCGACATTTTCGGCGAGCTGTCGCTGTTCGACCCGGGTCCGCGCACGGCATCCGCGGTGGCCCTCACCGACGCGACGCTAGCCTGCCTGCGCCATGACGCGCTGCGGCCGTGGATGTCCACCCACCCCGAGGTCGCTGAACGCCTCCTGCGGGTTCTGGCGCGCCGGCTGCGCCGCACCAACGACGCCATGGCCGACCTGGTCTTCACCGATGTGCCGGGTCGAGTGGCCAAGGCCCTGCTCGCCCTCGCCGAGCGGTTCGGCACAACGGAGCCCGACGGCATCCGGGTTCGCCACGACCTCACCCAGGAGGAGCTTGCGCAGCTGGTCGGCGCCTCCCGGGAGACCGTCAACAAGGCCCTGGCGGACTTCGCCGGCCGAGGGTGGCTGCGGCTGGACTCGCGCGCCGTACTGATCGTGGACCGGGAACGGCTGCTGCGTCGAGCCCGCTGACGGGCCAGCGGCGCGCCCGCTGGACGGCCGCCAGCGGGTAGCCGGCATCAGCCTGGACGCTCGCCCAGGTAGTACAGCTGCGCCTGCACGGACAGCCGGGCTGCCGGCCACAGCGCCCGGTCCACGTCGGCGTAGACCACGGCGACCACGTCTTCGACGCTGCGGGCGCCACCGCGCAGGGCCGCCCGGACCTGCGCCAGCCGCTCGGTGCGGTGCGCGAGGTAGGCCTCGGCCGCCTGCCCCGCGTGCGGCAGCACGGGTCCGTGCCCGGGCAGCACGGTGTGTGACCCCAGCGCCCGCAACCGCTCCAGGGAGTCGACGTAGTCGGCCAGCCGGCCATCGGGATGCGCCACCACCGTCGTACCGCGACCGAGCACGGTGTCGCCGGTGAGCACCGCGTCGTCCGCGGTCAGCAGAAAGCACAGCGAGTCCCCGCTGTGCCCCGGCGTGGCCAGCACGGCGACCTCTAGCCCGGCGGCAGCGATCACCTCGCCGTCGCGGGTCAGCCCCTCGCCGCCGTAGCGGTGCGCGGGGTCCAGCGCGCGGACCGGGGCGCCGGTCAGCTCGTGGAACCGGCGAGCGCCTTCGGCGTGGTCCGGATGGCCGTGAGTCAGCAGCACCAGAGCGACCGGACCCATCGCCGCCACGGCTTGCAGGTGGCCCTCGTGCTCGGGACCCGGGTCGACGACGACGCAATCCGCCCGCCCCGGCTCGCGCAGCACCCAGGTGTTGGTGCCCTCCAACGTCATCGGGCTCGGGTTCGGTGCCAGCAGCTTGGTCGCCCGGGCGGTGGCTGGCTCGGGGACAACGCTGCGCTCTGGCCGGTCAGCAGCGCCGCGCTCTGGCCGGTCGGCGTCGCCCGGCTCCGGCCCCGCGGCGGGGAGCTCCGGCCCCGCGGCGGAGCGCCGCGGACTCACCCGTCGTACCCAGCGTCGCCCGGAATCAGTAGCCGGGCCTCGTCGCCGGATACCACGGCCCGCGGGAGCACGGGAGATATGTCCCGCCGGGTGCCCGCATCCAGTACCTCGGCGACGCCGTTGCACTCGGCCAGCTCGGCCAGGGTCACCGCGGTCGGCGGCAGCAACCTGAACTCACCGCTCGCCTGCTGCTCCAGCGCCCGCTGCGGCCGGATCCAGACCACCCGGTCGGCTTCGCCGCCGACGTGCCGGGGCGCCTGGCCGGCGGGCAGCGCGGCCACGAAGAAGCGGGTGTCGAACCGCTTCGGCTCGAACTCCGGTGTGATCCAGTGCGCCCACGGACGCAGCAGGTCGGCGCGTAGGACCAGACCGCGCCGGTTCAGCAGCTCGGCCAGCGAGATCGAGCGGTCCAGCAGCGCGTGCCGGTCGTCCTCCCAGTGCTCGGCGGAGACGTCCGCGATCTCGGCACCGGACGGACCGGCCAACAACACCCCGGACTCCTCGAAGGTCTCTCGGACCGCGGCGCACACCAGCGCTCGGGCCAGCCGCTCGTCGGCGGAGAGCACCCGCGACCAGTCGCCAGCGCTGGGACCGAACCAGCCAACCTCGGCGTTGGCGTCGCGCGGGTCGACCGAACCGCCGGGAAAGACGTACATGCCGGCCGCGAATGCCATCGAGGTCACCCGGCGCAGCAGGTAGGCCTCCACCCCCGAGCCGGGCGCGTCCCGGAGCAGCACCACGGTGGCCGCGTCTCGCGGTCGCACCGGCTGATGGTCACCGGCGGCGGCGGCGCGCGCGTGGGCGACCAGCTCGGGCGGCAGGGATCGGTGCTGGGCGGTCACACCGGGATGGTACGGGCGGGGTCGCGGGGCTTGCTCCCGGCTCACCCATGTCGATGCCGGCTCAGCTCACCTCGACCACGAGCTCGACCTCGACCGGGGCGTCCAGCGGCAGCACGGCGACCCCGACCGCGCTGCGGGCATGCTGCCCGGCCGGTCCGAACACCGCACCGAGCAGCTCACTCGCCCCGTTGGCCACTCCTGGCTGGCCGGTGAAGGCCGGCTCGCTCGCCACGAAGCAGACCAGTTTGACTACGCGCCGTACGGCGCTCAGCTCGCCGACCTCGGCCCGGATGGCGGCCAACGCGTTGAGCGTGCAGGTCCGGGCCAGGTCGTTGGCTTGCTCGCGGGTGACTGCGGCGCCGACCTTGCCGGTGAGCGGCAGCAAGCCGTCCCGGAAGGGTAGTTGCCCAGAGGTCCAGACCAGGCTGCCGCTGCGGACCGCCGGGACGTAGGCTCCGGCCGGCGCGGCCACCGGCGGCAAGGTGTGGCCGAACTCGGCCAGCCGCTCCTCGGGCGTGCTCACGACTTCGGCCGCTTGAGGTACGCGACCAGCTGCTCCGGGTTCGGGCCGGGGACGACTGCAACCAGCTCGAACCCGTCCTCGCCCCAGTTGTC
>JADGOU010000285.1 GCA_017882835.1 Frankiaceae bacterium
AAGATCATCTCGGCCGGGCTTCGACGGTGCGTGGCGGCCGACGAGGCAGGCGCTCGCCAGGTCGACGAAGCTGCGCTGGAGCGCACTTCTGGGACGGTAAGTCAGCGCCGCCCGGGGCTACTGGCGCCGATCCGTCGTGGGCGTGAACTGGTGCGCGCCGCTTCCGACAAGCGCAGCCTCATCGCCTACGACCACTGACCCGGGTCAGCTTCAAGCAATCGATCATCTAGGGGCGCCGGGGACAGCGGTGGGTTCTGCGCCCGTCCGGCGGGACACCTCTCGTTCCGGAACAGCCGGTTGTTGTTGCCAGGAAAGGCATTTGTCGTCTCTGCGAGGGACCTGGTCGGCCAGTTCGACGAGCGTCACGTCGAGGCCGCGGTGGCGTAGCTGCTCGGCCATCTCCACGCCGATGAAGCCACCGCCGACGATCACGGCGGAGCGAGCGCCGCTGCGCAGCCCTGCGACGACGCGGTCGACGTCGGAGACGTCGCGCAGGACCAGCGCGCGCTCGACACCAGGGATCTCCGGCACGATCGGGCGGGCACCGGGGCCCAGGACGAGGACGTCGTAGCCCTCGGTGCCCACGGTCCCGCCGGGCCGGCGCACCGTGACCTCCCGCGTCGCACGGTCGACGCCGAGCACCTCGGTACGGGTGCGGACATCGAGCCGGAACCGTGACCACAGGCTCTCCGGGGTCTGCAGCAGCAGGGCGTCGCGCTGCCCGATGCTGCCGCCGGCGTAGTACGGGAGCCCGCAGTTGGCGAACGACACGTGCTCGCCGCGCTCCAGCACCACGATCTCGGCGGACTCGTCCAGCCGCGCAGCCGCGTGGCAGCCGACATCCCTCCGGCCACCCCGCCCACGATCACGATCCGCACGTCAGCTCTCCCGTCACCCCTTGCCACCCCCCTGGGGTATACGGCCGGCGGTGGCTGAACGTCCCGACACCGGCGGGGACTTCGTCACCCGTGCGTCAAGCACCTACCGGCATCGAGACCTGGCGCGCGTTTCCCTGGGTACCCCGGGGGGTATAGTGGAGGCACGATCCCGGCGACGAATGGAGTCCCAGCATGTGCATGCCCGCCGTCTGCAACCGGTGCAAGAAGACGACGTACTCCGGCTGTGGGATGCATGTCGAAGAGGTCCTTGCCTCCGTGCCTCCGGAGCGCCGCTGCACCTGTCGGTAGGCGCCGCTAGCACGCGCCTTGGCCGCACGCCGGCCGAGCGGGCCCGATGCTCTGGCCGTGACCTGACCCGCAAGGTACGAGAAGGAGGCACTCTTGGTGGTCCCCGAGATCGAGCTGGCCGCCTTCGCCGCCGCTCACGCGGACGGCGCCGTCGTCATCGACGTGCGCGAGCCGCTGGAGTACGTCGCCGGGCACGTGCCGGGGGCGCGGCTGGTGCCGCTCGCGCAGGTCCACGCACGCCTCCGCGACCTCCCGTACGGCGTGCCGGTGTACGTGATCTGCGCGACCGGCAACCGCAGCAAGACCGCGGCCGGGTGGCTGCGCAACGCCAGCGTCGACGCCGTCTCCGTCGCGGGCGGCACCTCGGGCTGGCAGGCACAAGGCCGCCCCGTGGTCCTCGGCGCCCGCGCGGACGAGTCCGCCGCCTGAACCCCCGACCCGTCACTGCCCTGGAGGCCCCGATGCTCGAGATCATCTCCATCGAGACGCCGACGCTCGGCGACCGTACCTACCTGATCCACGACGGGCGGGTGGCGTTCGTCGTGGACCCGCAGCGCGATGTCGACCGCGTCCTCGACCTCGCCGGCCAGGCCGGCGTGAGCATCACGCACGTGTTCGAGACCCACATCCACAACGACTACGTCACTGGCGGGCACGCGCTGGCCGGGATCACGGGTGCGCGGTACTACGTCAACGCCGAGGACCCGGTGACCTTCGAGCGCACGCCGATCCGCGACGGCGACGTCGTCGAGGTATCCCCGAGCCTGTCGGTGCGGGCGGTCGCCACACCCGGGCACACGTTCACACACCTGTCCTACGCCCTGACGGCCGACGGCGAGCCCGTCGGCGTCTTCACCGGCGGCTCGCTGCTGTTCGGCTCCACCGGCCGTCCCGACCTGCTCGGCCCGGACGCCACGCACAACCTGGTGCACGCGCAGTACCACTCCGCGCACCGGCTCGCCCGCGAGATGCCCGACGAGGCCGACGTCTTCCCCACGCACGGGTTCGGCAGCTTCTGCTCGGCCACCCAGGCCGAGGGCACCGCCTCCACCATCGGGCAGGAGAAGCAGAGCAACCCGGCGCTGACCCTCGACGAGGAGCGGTTCGTCGCCGAGCTGCTCGCCGGCCTCGACGCCTTCCCCGCCTACTACGCCCACATGGGCCCGGCGAACCTGGCCGCGCCGAGCGAGGCGCCCGACCTGTCGCTGCCGCAGCCGGCCGACCCCGAGCAGCTGCGCCAGCGCATCGAGGCCGGCGAGTGGGTGATCGACCTGCGCACCCGCTCGGCGTTCGCCGCCGGGCACATGTCCGGGACGCTGAACTTCGGGCTGGACGGCTCGTTCGCGACCTACCTCGGGTGGGTGATCCCGTGGGGCACGCCGCTGACGCTGCTCGGCGAGACCGCCGAGCAAGTCGCCGAGGCGCAACGCGAGCTGGTGCGCGTCGGCATCGACCGGCCCGCCGCCGCCGCGACCGGCACCCCGGACTCATGGTCGGGCGGCGAGGCGCTGGCGACGCTGCGCACCGGGAAGTTCGGCGACCTCGCCGCCGCCCGCCGGCAGCGCGACCTCGTGGTGCTCGACGTCCGCCGCCGGATGGAGTGGCAGGAGTCCCACGTCGTCGGGGCGGTGCACATCCCGCTGCACGAGCTGCAGGGACGCCTGGACGAGGTGCCGGACGGCGAGGTGTGGGTGCACTGCGCGGGCGCCTACCGCGCGTCCGTCGCCGCGTCGATGCTCGCCCGGGCCGGCACGGACGTCGTCGCTGTCGACGACGACTACACCAACGCCGTTGGTGCGGGCCTGCCGCTGCAGGCGGGGACGGGGGCGGCGGCGTGAGCCTGCGCGAGACGTTGCAGCGGGTGTTCGGCAAGCCCTACGCCACGGTCACTCCCGAGCAGGCCGTGGACCTCGTCGGGCAGGGTGCCGTCCTGCTCGACGTCCGTGAGCCGCACGAGTGGCAGGCCGGGCACGCCCCGAAGGCACGCCACATCCCGCTCGGAGACCTGCCGCGCCGCTCCTCCGAGTTGCCCGAGGGCAAGCCGGTGCTGACCGTCTGCCGGTCCGGGCACCGCTCGGCGCGGGCCGCGAAGCTGCTGGCCGGCAGCGGGCGGCCGGTGTCGAACGTGGCGGGCGGCATGACTGCCTGGGCCCGCGCCGGCTTGCCCGTCGTCGCCAAGGGCGGCGGCCCGGGCCGCATCGCCTGAGCCCACGCTCAAAGGAGGACCCGCCCGTGCTCGCTGTCGCCGTGCCTGTCGGACTGCTGATCGGCCTGTCGCTCGGGGCGCTGGGGGGCGGCGGGTCGATCCTCACCGTCCCGGCGCTGGTCTACCTGCTCTCGCAGTCCCCGCGGCAGGCGACGACGGGATCTCTGATCATCGTGGGGATCACCGCGTTGACCGGGATGGCCGCGCACTTGCGCGCCGGGCGGGTGCGGCTGCGTCAAGGTGCCGTGTTCGGCGTGCTGGGTGTGGCGGGGGCCTACGCGGGCAGCCGGCTGTCGGCGCACGCCGACCCGAACGCGCTGCTGGCCGGGTTCTCCGCGCTGATGCTCGTCGCCGCCGCGGCGATGGTGCGCCGGGCGCGGCGACCCGCGGCATCGGTCGCGGCACCGACGAAGGTGACCGTCCGGGCCAGGTCAGCCGACGGCGCATCGCATCGCGGCGCCACCGCAGCCGACGAGCCGCCTGAGCCGGCGACGGCACGCGAGGAGCCCGCCTCCGGCACGGACGCCGGCACCGGGCGGGCGATCCGCGTCGTGGCTGCGGCGTCCGTGGTCGGGCTGCTCACCGGGTTCTTCGGCGTCGGTGGCGGCTTCGTCATCGTCCCGGCGCTCGTGCTCGCGCTGGGCTTCCCGATGCCCGTCGCCGTGGGTACGTCGCTGCTGGTCATCGCGATCAACAGCGCGGTCGCGCTGCTGACGCGCCTCGGCGGCGGCGTCCACCTGGACTGGGGCCTGCTTGCGGCGTTCACGGCCGCCGCGATCGCGGGGTCTTTCGCCGGCAGCCGGATCGCCTCGCGGGTGGACCCGCGCCGGCTGACGCTCGCCTTCGTCGTGCTGCTCGTGGCCGTCGCCGCCTACACCGCGGCGCGGTCGGTGCCGCACGTCTTCTGACACGG
>JADGOU010000286.1 GCA_017882835.1 Frankiaceae bacterium
AGGCGACGTCGCGGGCGGGGCGATGTCGAGCAACTCGGTGACTTCTGCGACGGCCTCTTCACCGCCGGGCTTGACGTCGCGCATCGCGGTGCGCGGGTTGAGGGCGGGTACTGGTAGGCCCCAAAAGGGGCCATGGGCGGCTGCGGTGCCAGCCGCGGCGCCGGGGAGGTTCGAGGAGTTCGGTGACCTCGGCGACGGATTCGGTGCCGGGGCGGACGTAGCGCATCGCGGCAGCGGGACGCCGGCCTCGCCGAGATGCGTCGCGGCGGAATGCCCTGGGTGAAAGCCTGGACCAAGGCAACTCGATTCCTCGCAAGCATGCGGTCGCACCGATCGCCGATTATCTATTCGCGGGCATCGGCACGCGGGGCCGAGCCCGACGCGCCCTCCGGCTGCCGCCCAGATCAGGGTGATCTGTGCGCGATCAGCTGTCCGCGAGGCCTACCCGCAGGAGGCGAGCAAGTTCGCGAAGGTCGTGAAGACCACGCGGGACGGCCGACAACTAACCCGCCGCTACTTTGCCTTTGGTGACACGGACCCGAGCGAAGGGCCAACCACCGGTGGTGCCGCCTGCAGCGGCGCTCATCCCCAAGGATGCCCCCCGGATTGTGCGGGGCCGCCCCTCGGTCTGCTGCTCTTCCAGGGCCGGGCGGCCGGCGTGCACGTGATCGGCTGCGTTCAGGACCCGCGCAAGGAGACCCTGCCGTTCCGGTCGCTGTTCCCCACCCGGGTGGCGCTGCGGCTGGTCGAGCGAACCGAGACCGACATGGTGCTGTCCGCGAGCGCGGCGCTCGATGCGAGCAGATCGACCCTGGGATTGTCCGGCGTTGGCTACGTGCTGCTCGACGGCAGTCCCGACCTGGTCCGGGTCCGGACCGGCTACCTCACCGACGCCGACATCACGACCATGGCCGCCGAGTACGCCACCCCGCACCGCGAGGACGGCTGGGTGGCCGGTGTCCTGGAGCCTCGCACCGCCGAGGTGCTGGACACCGAGTGGGAGGCCTTCGCTGCGGACTACCGCACCCGCCATGGGGTCAGCGATGACGACTAGCCGCTGCGCCGTTCTCCCAGTGGAGGGCTGCCTGGATGGCGCAGGCAACGGCAAGCACCGCCCCCAACAGCGCCCGGAGACCCACGACCCAGCGGGTCGCGTCGAGCAATGTCACGAAAACGGCAAGCACGCCGAAAAGGACGGCTTGACGGCGGTACCAGCCCGGAGACCTTACCGGCTCTGTCGGTCCCAGCTTCACGAGGACACCTCCAGTGAAACGGTAAGCGCGTATGAAACGGTAAGCGCGCAATGAACGGCGGCGCTACTCCCGCCACCCGTTCGCGGGTCAGCCCGGCGCGACCACTGGCCGGCGGGGACCCCCGCACTTTGGGGCGTCCGGGCACGAAGGCGCACGCGAAAGCCCTGCGGGAAGAGATCGCCAGGGTCGTCACCGGGTGGGCCTACGCCTGTCGCCGGCGAAGGCCCTGATCACCCACATCGATGCGAGCCTCAACCTTCTCGGCTGGCGCATCCAGCACCACCACAAGCGAGGCACCAACATGAGGGTACGTACGTCTACGGCTATCCGGCCAAGAAGGCGTTGGCCGCCGTCATGGCCAAGGTGCAGACACTCTGTCGACAGAGCACGAACCTGCCGCTCGATGTCCTGCTGCCTCGGCTCAACCGGATGCTGCTGGGCTGGACCACGTACTTCAAGTACGGCTGCTCACACGCGACCTTCAGCTACCTGAGGTCTTACCTGTGGAAACAGGTCATCAGGTGGCAAGAGCGCAGGCACCGGCGCACGGTTTGGAAGGAGTTGCGCCGACGCTACGGCAGAGGCCCGCCGACAGGGGCGTGGAACTGTTCGACCCGGCAAGGGTACGCGCGGAACTACTACTACTACCGGGGAGCGCAGATCTCGATCCCGTGGCCGAGCACAGCATGAGATGAACCACGACACCCACCGTGGCCGGTGGAGAGCCCGGTGCGCTGAGCGGCGCACGCCGGGTTCGGGAGGCGACACGGGGAAACTACCGGCAGCGATACCGGCCGGGCGCCCCGTGTCGACCTCACTATGACCACGTCACCAGCCCTCGCCGGCTCGGGTCCACCGGAAAGGCGGCCGGCGGCGCTTCCGGGTCGTCCTGCCGCAGTCGCGTCTGCGGTGGCCGCGGCGGTCAGCGTGCTGTATCTGCTGATCCGGCCGCAGGCGCCGGACCTGGCGGCGCAGCTGGCCCGTGCTCAGGCCGCCGCGCGTGGAGTGACGCTGTGGTGGAACGGCTGGTACGGCGGGATCGCCACCCCGGACTACAGCGTCTTGACCACGCCGCTGATGCGCGACCTCGGGGTGGTCGTGGTCGGCGTGCTGTCCACGGTGGCTGTGGCCGCCGCCGCTGGCGGTCTGCTGGCAGGCAGCCGACGGCCTCGCGCCGGCGCGGCCGCCGCCGCGGCAGGCGCAGCCGCCAACCTCTACTCCGGGCGCGTCACCTTCGCGGTCGGGATGGCGCTCGCCCTGACCGCCGTCTACCTGCTGACCCGCCGCCGGACGTTTCTCGCGCTGCTGATGGGTGCCGGCTCGGGGCTCGCCAGCCCGCTCGCCGTCCTGTTTCTTGCCGCCGCGTGCGGCGCGGTGGCCGTGACCGAGCATCGCCGCCGGCGCGCCGCCGTGCTGCTGCTGGTCGCTGCGGCGCTGCCCGCGCTCGGGGTCGCGCTCGTGTTCGGCCAGCCGTCGGTGATGCCCTTCGACCTGGCCACGCTCATCCCGACCCTGGCAACCTGCGCCGTGCTGTGCCTGGCCCCCGGGCCGCGGGTCGTGCGCGTGGCGGCGCTGCTGAGCGCGATCATCGCGGCGGTCGCGTTCGTGACCGCCACCCCGGTGGGCAGCAACGCCGGACGCCTGCCGATGCTGACCGCGGCCGCCGTGCTGGTCGCCACCGGTCGCTGGTCGCGCCGGCCGCTGGTGGTCGCGGCGCTCGCGCTGTCCGCCTGGCCCCTGATCAACCTGGTCGGAGACCTTCAGCCCGCGGCGGACGCCTCCGCCCAGGCCAGCTACTACCAGCCGCTGCTGGCGCACCTGCCCGCGGTCGGCACTGCCGTGCAACGGCTGGAGGTCGTCGACCCTCGCACCCACGGCGCCGATGTCTACCTGCCCGCCCAGGTGCCGCTGGCCCGAGGCTGGGAACGCCAGATCGACGCTGCGAGCAATCCGCTCTTCTACCGGCCGCAGCTCACCGCCCCCGCCTACCTGTCCTGGCTGCAGAGCCGGGCCGTGGGTTGGGTCGCCCTTCCCGACGCCCCCCTGGACTATGGCGCCAAGACTGAGGCGAGGCTGGTCGAGCAAGGCGCCCATTACCTGCGCGAGCTCTGGCACGGCCAGCACTGGCGGCTCTTCGTCGTCACCGACTCCGCGCCCATGGCCACCGGCGTCGCCTCGGTCACCGGGCTCACCGACACCACCGTGCTCCTGCACGCCCGCGCAGCCGGAACGGCGATGGTCCGCGTGCAGTACTCGCAGCTGCTCGGCCTCTGGTCGGCCGCGAACGCCCCGCTGGGGTGCGTCACTTCAGGACCCGACAGCGCCACCACCATATGGCTGCCCGGCCCCGGGGACTACCGCCTGTCCGGCCGGCTCTCAACGCTGGCCGGACAGCCAACCACCTGCTAGCGAGCCGCCCCCGACCCAGCCAGAGGCCGCCGCCAGCTGGCCGCTCTCGGTGGGGTCGTGGCCAACTTCACTGGGTGGTGCGGGTGGTGCCACTTACGGCGCCACCTTCAATGGGCGACCGCCACCTGCGCTGAGTCTCGACAGTGCCCGTCGGGACCGGCCCCGACGGGCACTGGGAGGTCGTAGCCTGCAGGCTGGGCCAGCGGGGCTTCGACTTCTGCTGGCGAGAACGGCGCTCTCACAATCTGGCGGGCCCTTAACGAGGCTGAGGAGCCGCCGAGACCACGGCCGGGAACTGTCCGGCGTAGAAGACGACCGTTCCGGCGGTCAGCCACCCGTCGGTGCCGGTGTGCCACTCGCTCCTGGGCACGGCGCCGGTGCTGTCGGGGTCGCGAGAGCCAGCTCGTCGAAGGACGCGCCCTCGCCCGCCGTGCTCCCACTGCTGCGGCAGCCGGTGCCCGCGTGATCGGGACGAGCTCCCGGTACCGTTAGCAACCTGGTCCAGCAGCTCGTCGAGGCCGGCTGGTCGACCGCACCAGCGACACCGCGGACCGCCGCGGCTCGACCAGCGCGGTTCGCCCCACGCCCGATCAAGCCAAGGCGACCAGGCAGCCAGCTACCACGCAGCCATCGC
>JADGOU010000287.1 GCA_017882835.1 Frankiaceae bacterium
GGCATCGGACACCATGTCGTCACCGGCGGCGCCGTTGCCGAGTCCGTTACGAGGGAGCGGTGAATCATCGACAGCCTCGAAGCCCAATGGCGGCGCAAGCACGCCCCCAACGCAATGGATAACTCCGCCCGTGGTCACCCTCCGTGTCGGGCGCGCTGTCACCTGGGGGCTCCCTAGCGCCGGTCCGTTCGCGGACGGGGATGCGGTGCCGGATGGTGATCTTCTCGGGTCCGATGAGGACGTCGTTGACCAGCAGCCGGAGCAGGTGCTGGCGGTCGGCGACGCTGGTGGTGTCGGCGTGGCCGCGCAGCTGGGTGAGGAAGCCTTCGAGGTCATCGGCCAGCCGGAGGTAGATCTCGCGGTCGGCGACCTGAGCGTCCAGCGCCTGGAGCTGCCCGCGCAGGCCAGCCTCCCGGGCGCGCAGGTCCGGCATCCGTGCCCGCAGCTCGTCGATGGTGATCAGCTCTTCCTGGAACGCCTCGACCATGCGGGTGAGCGCCGCACTGGCCTTGGCCAGGGCGCTCTCCAGCTGCCGGCGCTGGCCGGTGACCGGATCCGAGGTTCGGGCCTGCTCGAGCCGCCGATCGATCTCGGCCCGGATCAGCTGCGGATCGGTGAGCAGGCTCATGATGTGGTCCCACACCACCTGGTCGAGGTAGTCGGCCCGGACCGGCGGATTGGCACAGACCCGGCCGTGCTCGTAGCGGTAGTCGTCGGACCCGAGGCACCGGTAGTAGTAGATCTTCTTGTTCGTGGTCCGGGTGGAGGTCCGGTAGTAGGCATACCCGCAGCCCGAGCAGGCGGCCAGGCCCTGCAACAGCGACGGGACCTTGGTGTTGCGGGCGGCGAACCGCTGGTTGTCCGCCAGCCGCCGGGCCACCCGCTCGAAGGTCTGCCCCGACACGATCGCCGGCACCGGGATCTCCACCCAGTCCGCCCGCGGCCGGTCGACGGTCTTGCCCGCCCGGGGGGTCGTGCGGCCCTGCTGGCGGGCCACCCGGTTCAACCCCGGCGACTCGGTGCTGGCCATGGTCTTGCCGAACATCGCTCGGCCCGCGTAGGCCGGGTTGCGCAGCATGGCCCAGATCACCGAGCGGTCCCAGCGGGACTTCCCGGTGCGGGTGACGGCGCCCGCCGCGGTGAGCCAGCCGGCCAACGCCGCGATCGAGGCGCCGTCGTCGGCATAGCGCCGGAACATCTCCGCGACCAGCACCGCTTCGGGTCCGACGATCTCGTAGCCGGCACCGGCATGGTCGCTCTTGCGGACGTAGCGGTAGCCGAACGGGGCGCCAGAGAGCACGTTGACCGACCCGGACCGGGCTCGATGCGCCTTGCCGCGGCGGCTGCGCTCGAGGATCTGCGCCTTCTCGTACTCGGCGAACATCCCCTGGAACTGCACCAGCAGCTGGTCCTCGGGGCTGTCCCCGCGCGGCCCCTGGACGAACTCCACCCTGGTCCCGGCTCGGGTGAACTCCTCGATGAGCAGCGCCTGGTAGGCGAACTTGCGCGCCAGCCGGTCCGGCGAGTAACACAGCACCACGTCCACGCCGACCTGCGCGACCAGGTCGCGCAGCCGCTCCAGGGCCGGGCGCATCAGGGTCGCCCCGGAATGCCCGTCGTCTTCGAACACCCACTCGCCGGGCAGGTCAAGCCCCAGCTGCTCGGCGTGCGCGCGCAGCGCCGCCGTCTGGGACCCGATCGTCTCGTCCTGCCGCTGCCGGGCCGACGACACCCGGGCGTAGATCGCCGCGCTGGTCATGCGGCGGCCGTCCTTTCTGACCGGCCCGCAGGCGGGCCCGTCGCGCTGGCACGAGAATGGCGTAGGCCACCGACAAGTCCGGGGCCGCGTGGCGGTCGAAGACGAACACCGTCTCGACCACCCGATCGCTCACCCGGGGGGACGCTTTCCGCGGCGCGGCGCGAGGAACTCCGTAAGGGCCTGGGCGACCAGAGCGGAGATCGTGACGCCGGTCTGCCGGGCGCGCTCGCGGACCCGATCCGCCAGCGAGGCAGGGAGCTTGACGGTGAAGACCACCCGCGCCTCGGGCACCGGCACGCGCCCCGACCCAGCGGCTTGCTCGGCGTACCGGCGGGCCTGCCGGGTCGAGACCCCGAAGCGCTCGGCCAGCCCCCGCGCCGCCGCGGCGACCGGCACGTCGGCGGCCAGCAGCTCCGCGGCCGCGTTGACTCGCTCGGCATGTGCGGCTGAGGCGCTCCCGGCGCTGTTCGCGGTGCTGATCGCCACCAAGCTGATCGGGGCGGCGGAGCGGGCCTCGGTCCAGGACCGGCTGCGGTCGCTGCCGCGGCTGAGGCAGGCCTCGGCCACGCTCCCGACCTGCGCGTCTTCCATCCCCTGCTCGGTGACCTCCGGCCGCACTGCTGGATGGGTCGCGTGTCACCGGCGTCCGTGGTCGGTACCCCTAGACCTGCCCTGCAGGTCAGCGTGAGCGGGCGTCCTCGCGCAGTGGGCCTTTCAAGATCTTGCCGATCGTGTTCTTCGGCAGCGTGTCCAGCACGTAGAGGTCGCGGGGGACCTTGAACCTGGCGAGGGACGCCTTGCAGTGCTCGGCCAGGTCGTCCGACGACGCCTGCATTCCCGGCCGTAGCGAGACGTAGGCGACGGATTGCTCGCCGTACACCGGGTCGGGGCGACCGACGACGGCGGCCTCCTGCACAGCGGGGTGCTGGTAGAGGACGCCCTCAATCTCCTTCGGGTAGATGTTCTCGCCGCCCCAGATGATCATGTCCTTCTTGCGATCGACGAGCACCAGGTAGCCGTCGGGGTCGAGGTGGCCGACGTCGCCGGTGTACAGCCAGCCATCGCGGAGCGCCTCGGTCGTCGCCTCGGGCTTGCCCAGGTAGCCGCGCATGACGTTCCGTCCGCGGATCACGACCTCGCCGACCGCGCCCTGCGGCCGGTGCCGGCCTTCGTCGTCGACGATCGCAACCTCCTGCCCGGGGAGCGCCAGCCCAACCGTCCCGGGCTTGCGCGTGCCGTGCAACGGGTTGATCGTCGACGCGACCGTCCCCTCGGACAGGCCGTAGCCCTCCACGACGGGGATGCCGTAACGCCGCTCGAACTCGACAATCGCGTCGGCGGGCATCGGTGCTGCGCCGCACACGACGAACTGCAGAGACGACAGGTCGGGCTTCACCTCCGGCGGCAGCGAGTTCAGGACGAGATAGATCGTCGGCACCGCGGAGAAGTAGGTGGGACGATGCCGCTCGACCTGCTGCCAAAACGCCTTCGGGTCGAAGCCGGCGAGAATCACCGTTGAGCCGCCCGCGGCGAGCGGCGACACGACGCTCGCCATGATTCCGTTGACGTGGAACAGCGGCAGGACGAGCAGGCACCGGGTCGTGGGACCGATCTCGAGCACCGTGATGATCTGCTCGGTCATCGCCGCGAGGTTGGCGTGGTCGAGCATGACGCCCTTCGGCCGTCCGGTCGTGCCGCTCGTGTACACGAGCAGGGCGAGGTCGGCGGGCTCGGTCCGCAACGGTGGCACGGGACCGCCGAGCGTCCTCCGCACGTCGTCCACCGGCACGATGCGCACGTCCGCCCCAGACAGCTTCTGGGACGAGGCCGAGTCAGCGATCACGACCTTCGCCCGCGAGTCCCGCAGCTGGTAGCCGGCCTCGTCGGCGGTCAGAACGGGGTTGACCGGCGTCACCGCCGCACCCATGCGCCACGCGGCGAACAGCGCGAGCACCATCTCGACGCAGTTCGGCAGCATCGTCGCGACGACGTCGCCGGCACCGATGCCGAGCGAGGCGAACCCGCCAGACAGACGTTCGACGGCGGCGGCGAACTCGCCGGACGTGAGTCGTACCCGCTCGTCCGCGACGCACGGGTCGTGGGGCGCCTTCTCCGCGCGCAGCCTCGGGATCTCGCCAACGTGCACTGCGGCGCCTCAGCCCGCGGCGGGCGCCGGTCGCCCCAAGAAGTCGGCGTAGAAGGTGTCGATGTCGGGCTCGAAGTCGAACACAGCCGGGTACCCGGGCGGAACGGCCTCGACCTCGAGACCAGGGACGGCTCGGCGCACGCGCTGACGTAGCGGCCCGGTCGGGGGTCACGGCCTGATCCGGTGAGACACGCGAGCGTCGAAGCCTGGCCTTCGTCGGCCCACAGGGAGCGGTCATCCTGAGGCGCCCGGTGACGGACATGTCTATGCCGGGCTAACGGGCGTAGCCCACCAGCGGCACCCGCAGAACGTAGGGGTGCCGGTAAGGAGCGTGTCACCAGGGGCGAGGTAGCCACGGTGATCAAACTCC
>JADGOU010000288.1 GCA_017882835.1 Frankiaceae bacterium
AACCGGCTATTGACGTAGTCGCAGACCCGCTCGATGTCGAAGGGCCGCTCCGGGATGAGGATGACGTTCGCCCCGCCGGCCATGCCGGAGTGCAGCGCGATCCAACCGGCATGCCGGCCCATGACCTCAACGATGAGCACCCGATGGTGGCTCTCCGCCGTGGTGTGCAGCCGGTCGATGGCCTCCATGGCGATGCTCACTGCGGTGTCGAAGCCGAAGGTGTAGTCGGTGGCGTTCAAGTCGTTGTCGATCGTCTTTGGTACGCCGACGACCGGGATGTTCTGCTCGTGCAGCCGGGCCGCGACGCCGAGCGTGTCCTCACCACCGATGGCGATCAGTGCGTCCACCCCGGCGTCGCGCAGGTTGCCGGCGATGGTCTCGACGCCGCGTTCGATCTTGATCGGGTTGGTCCGGGACGAGCCCAAGATGGTGCCGCCGCGGGGCAGGATCCCGCGCACCGCCCGGACGTCGAGCGGCATGGTGGCGCCCTCGAGCGGACCCCGCCACCCGTCGCGGAAGCCGACGAACTCGTGCCCGTACTTGCCGACGCCCTTGCGGACGACGGCGCGGATGACCGCGTTCAGACCAGGGCAGTCGCCGCCTCCGGTCAGGATGCCGATGCGCATTCCCACCTCCTCTTCACCGATTCTTCACCGATGTCCAAGCACCGATGTCCCATCACCGATGTCGACCGGCACCCTACCGGGGTAGGGTCCAGCCGAGGGCGGCTTGCTCCTGCGCCAGCCGGTCGTAGACGGCGGCGTTGTGGCGGGCGTCGCAGAGCGCGTCGTGTTCGCCGCTGACCTGCTCTGGCAGCCACGGCTCGCCGAGCTGTTCCCACCACTGCCGCAGGTCTCGGGTGAAGCGCGGCAGCGGCCGCGGGAGCTGCGGCATGGTGCCGAACAGCTGACACAGCACCACGTGGTCGTAGTCCCCGTACCAGGCCCAGGTCTCCGGTTCCCGGCCGTCCGCGGTGAGGAAGGCGAGCACCTCGTCGCGAATGCGCGCCCGCGGCTTCCACGCCCGGTCCGCCGGCGGCGGCAGCTGGGCCAGCACATGGTCGCGGACCCACGGGATCGCGCGCGCCGGGTCGAACTCGGTGGACACGGCGTAGTACTCGCGCCCGTCCCCGCCGACGATGCCGATGGACACCAGCTCGATCGTGCGGCCGTCCTCGATGAACTCGGTGTCGTAGCAGTACCGGCTGCGCACGGCCACCCGCGCGTCTCCCTTCGGTGTGAACGCTGCGGACGGTACGGCGGGCACCAACCTGCCGCGCCACTTCGCGCGGATGACCCCAGCCGAGCGACGACCTCCGGACGACCCTGGAAGAGATCAAGCGGCTGGTCGCGACCGGCGACGCGCCGAGTTCTTGACCCCGACCGCTCCGCTCTTCGCTACCGCCAGTTCGGCCTTGGCCCGGGCGGCGTAGAGGTCCACGTACTCCTCCCCGGACAACAGCATGAGCTCGTACATGATCTCGTCGGTGATGGAGCGCAACACGAACCGGTCGGCCTGCAGCCCGTCGTAGCGGCTGAAGTCCAGCGGCTTGCCGATGCGCACGCCGACCCGCTGGATCCGCGGCACGATCCGCCCGGGAGGCTGGATCTCGTAGGTCCCGATCATGGCGACTGGTACGACGGGAACGCGCGCGTCCAGCGCCATCCGCGCGACCCCGGTCTTGCCCCGGTAGAGCCGGCCGTCCGGGGACCGGGTCCCTTCCGGGTAGATGCCGAGCACGTTGCCGTCGGCGAGAATGCGCAGGGCCGTGCGTACCGCCGCCTCGCTGGCGGCACCGCCTCTGCGGTCGAGCGGCACCTGGCCAATACCGCGGAAGAAACTGACCTTCAGCCGGCCCACGATCCCGCGGCCGACGAAGTAGTCGCTCTTGGCCAGAAACGTGACCCGGCGCGGGACGACCAGCGGCAAGAAGACCGAGTCGGAGAACGAGACGTGGTTGGACGCCAAGATCACGCCACCGGCCTCCGGCACGTTCTCCAGGCCCTCGACATACGGGCGGAACAGGAAGCGCAGGATCGGCGTCAAGATGACCTTGGTCAGCCAGTAGAACAAGTCGCCTCCTCGCCGGACCAGGTCTGGAACAGTACGGAGTCCGCCGCGACGACACAATGCAACGGCTGCGCGGGCGGGTTGCCGTCGACCGGCAATCTTCGAGCCGCCAACGGCTGACCGCGCCCGCGGTTCTCGAAGCTGACCGACGGTGACCCGCAATGGCGTCAAGCGTGCCACCATGGCGGCGGGCGCAAGCTGCAGTCGCCCGCCCCCGCCTGCGGGCCGGCAACGGTCGCGGCACAGCCCAGGAGGTTCGACCGTGCCTGTCGTGCCCGGTGCCGAGCCGTTCGCCGCCGACGGCGGCCCGGTCGGGGCGGTGCTCTGCCACGGCTTCACCGGCAGTCCCTGGAGTATGCGCCCGTGGGGTGACTACCTCGCCGCTGCTGGTCTCACCGTGGCCGGACCGCGGTTGCCCGGGCACGGCACCCGCTGGCAGGAGCTCAACCAAACCCATTGGGAGGATTGGTACGCCGAGCTGGAGCGCAACTTCGACCGCCTGCGCAGCCGGTGCGACCACGTGTTCGTGATGGGGCTGTCGGTCGGCGGAACGCTGTGCCTGCGGCTGGCCGAGCAACGGGGCAGCGAGGTGGCCGGGGTAGTCGTGGTAAACGCCCAGCTCATCACCGAGCGCAAGGACGCCCGGTTCCTGCCGCTGTTGGCGTCATTCGTCCCGTCGCTTCCCGGGGTGGTGGACGACATCAACAAACCGGGGGTCACTGAGCGCGGGTACCACCGACTGCCGCTCAAGGCAGCCCGGTCCCTGACCCGGCTGTGGACGGTCACTCGCTCGGATCTCGGCCGCGTCACCCAGCCGCTGCTTGTGTTTCGCAGTCGGGTGGACCACGTGGTAGAGCCGGTGAGCACCCGGCTGCTGATGGACGCCGTGGGTTCCCAGGAAGTGGCAGAGGTTGTGCTGGAGAACAGCTACCACGTCGCCACGCTGGACAACGACGCGCCACTGATCTTCGAGCGCAGCCTGGAGTTCGTCCGGGCGCACGCCGCCGAGGCCACCGCCGGCGGCGGCTCGGGCAGCTGACGGTAGATCGACGTCCGCGCCGCCATGCCACAGCTGCCAGCTCCGCCGCCACCCGGGGAGCCCGTTGACCGGCCACCGGGCGATCTGCGACGGGACCGCTCGGGCCGGCGGCGCAACGACGTTTCCGCAGCCGCGTTCGCCCCAATGGTCGACATCGACCCGCGGCTGGGGCCGGCTTTGCTTGAGGCGTTGCAGCGGGTGGGGATCGCCGCCTACGTCGAGCCGGTCGGCGGATCCGTGGGCGGCTACTGCGAGATCCGACTGCCCAGCCGGCCAACCGACCGGCTGTGGACGGACCTGCGCCAACGTGAGGTCGCGCGCAGCGTGGTCGCGCGGGCGCTCGCCGACATGGGCGTCCGGCCAGACGGCGATCCGGTGCCCGACGACGGGGCGGTCGCGGCGCCAACGGCAGATTCCGCCTGGGAGTCGGTGCTGCTCGCCTGGCGACTGCCCCTCGACCCCGGGCCGCGACCGTGGCCGGCCAGCGAGGATGTGGAGGCAACGTCGCCGCTCGCGAGAGAGCCGGGCGAGCCAGCGCACTTCGAGCCGCCGCACATCGAGCCGCCGCCGAGCGAACACGCTGACGCCGACGAGGGTTACGACGACGAGGAGGAGCACTTCGTCCCGCCGCCACCGCCACCGCTTCCCCGAATCCAGGGACCAACACTGGTGGCCCTGCTCGCCATGGTCGGCGGCGTCATCATGCTGGTCACGCCCTGGCTGCTCGACGTTGGCGATTCGTCGTCGACGGCGACGCTGGCCGTGCTGGCCATCGTCGGTGGAGCCGGGACCCTGATCTGGCGGATGCGCGAGACGCCGCCACCGGGCGTCGGGACAGGATCCGACGACGGCGCGGTCGTCTGAGCCCCGGGCGGGGTCCAGGCCCCCAGGCGACTGGGATTCGGTATGTGGCCGGTCACTGGTCAAGTACCCGCGGATCGACGGCACGGATCACCAAGTTGGCTGCCTCCGCTAGCGAGAACGGCCCACGTGGACCAGAACGAACTACGCCTGCTCCATGGGCCTCCAGTTCGTCGCGGCCTCACCGATAGCCCGGGCTGGAAGCCCCGCCGTTCAGGGCGGGGAGGAATGCCCGGTCCGCCGGATTGTCGGACCCGGCCGAGAGACTCCGGCGGGTGTCCCGGTTCCGC
>JADGOU010000289.1 GCA_017882835.1 Frankiaceae bacterium
ACGGCTTGCGGTTCATCGTGCCCGTCCGGACCCTGAACGCTGGGCCCAACCCCCGCTACTTCGGGCCCGGCCGCGGCGTCACCTACCTCAACTTCCTGTTCCGGGCAAAGTTGCAGCAGATTCAACATTCGGCATGAGGGGCGACGTCCGATAGTGCCTGGTGGCGAGGGGGCTCGGAAGGTGTTCCGGACCCCCGTAGGGGGTCTTTCTCCAAGGTGGTTGCGGGCCGCCAGAGATACCGCAACAATGTTGCACCGGGTACAACGGAGGTGTCTGTGGGTCAGGTTGCCGATTTGCCTGGTGCGGCGTGTCTCGAGCTCGTTGATGGGGTCATCCATCTCGATCCGAAGACGGCGCTGCTGGAGGCGATGCTGGCTGGGTGGGTGCGTCAGCAGCGCACCCGGTTCCTCAACGAGGACGGGACGATCCAGCCGCGGGTCTCGCTGGTACGGCGGCTGGTGGACTTCACGAACGCCTACCCGTGGCAGTGGCGTCCGGCCGACGCTGAGGCGTTCATCGAGCATCTGCGGTCGACCAACCGCGAGCGGCCGATCGCGATGTCGACCGGCCGCGGGTATGAGACGACGCTGGCGCTGTTCATGGATTTCCTCACCGATCGTCGTTACGGCTGGTCGGCCGAGTGCCTGGAGCGGTTTGGGCAGGTCCCGCAGCAGGTTTTCCACGAGGACAACCGGGCCGCCCACGTCGTGGATTACGAGGGACGGCCAGGGCGCCGACCGCTCACTTACGACGAGGTCCAGGCCCTGTTCGATGCCGTCGACGCCCGGGTCGAGCAGTCCCGGGACCGCGGTCGTAAGGGCGGGCTCACCGCGCTGCGCGACGCCGCCCTGCTCAAGACCGTCTACGCGTTCGGGTTGCGCCGCAACGAGACTCGCATGCTCGACCTAGCTGACTTGCGGCGCAACCCGAAGATGCCGCAGTGCGGGCGATACGGCGGGTTGTTCGTCCGGTTCGGCAAGGCATCCAACGGCAGCCCACCCAAGCGGCGGACCGTGCTGACGGTCCCGGAGATGGACTGGATCGTCGGAGTGCTCGACCACTGGGTCAGCGAGGTCCGGCCGCTGCTGTCCCCGGGGAACCTGCCCGCGCTCTTCGTCACCGAGCGATCCAGCCGAATGTCGCTGCGCGGGCTCAACGTCGCGTTCGCGCAGGCCAGGAACGCGGCCGGGCTGCCGCCTGAGCACGACCTGCATGCCCTGAGGCACAGCTATGTGACCCACCTCGTGGAGTTCGGCTACCCCGAGAAATTCGTGTCTCTGCAGGTAGGCCACGGCTACGCCAGCACGACGGCCATCTACACCGGGGTCTCGGATGAGTACCGCAACCGGCTGGTCGAGCGCTCCCTCAGGGACCGTCACCCCGAGATGTGGGAGGACGAATGATCAGGAAGATGGGTATCCGCTGGAACCTGCGCAGGCTCATGGCAGGGCGCGACATGTTCCAGACCACCGACCTGGTCGGCCCGCTGGCTGAACGGGGGGTCCACCTGTCGCGCGAGCAGGTGTTCAGGTTGGTCACCCAACCGCCGCAGCGCCTGTCGATGGACACCTTCGCCGCGCTCTGCGACATCCTGGACTGCACCCCCAACGACCTCATCGAGGTCGAGGCGGTCAACACCCAGGTCCGCAAGGCCGCCGGGGACGAGACCACCCCACCGCCGCCCAGCGCCCGACGGACCCAGATCCGTCGCCCGGGCCGGTGAGCCGTGACCGCGACGACCTGCGGGCTCAAGAGCGGCAGGTCCGCCGGACCCGGATCCTCACCGTGCTCACCGCGACCCTGCCCGGTCTCGCCGAGCAGGACGCGGGCGCGGTGCTGACGTCGCTGCGGGCCGACCGCGGCACCCCGTTGAGGGTGCTCGACGAGCATCTGGGTGACCATCCGGATGCTTTGACCTCGGGTGACACGAACTGCCCGGCCGTGGTCGTGCGGCTCGTCCGGGGTCTGCGTGACGCCGGTCATCGCGGCGTCGTCCTGCCAGGCTGTTCGACGTGCGGGCGGACCGGCGTTCCGTTGCCCCGGTTCGGCCCCGGCGGGAGGGTCTGCCAGGCGTGCGGCGTCAAGAACAGCAAGAAGGAGTGCCGACGCTGTGGCCGGACCGCCCGCATCTTCGCCCGCCGGGACGAGGGCGGCATCTGTTACTCCTGCTACCGCCTCGACCCGCAGATCGTCGAAGAATGCGCAGGCTGTAGCCGGATCCGGATGCCCGTCACCCGGCAGCCGGACGGCCGGGCGCTCTGCCTGGACTGTTGGACGCCACCCAGTCGCACCTGCGTCTCCTGCGGCAGGGTCGGCCCAGCCACGGTGAGAGACGAAGACGGCGCACTCTGCCGGCCGTGCTACCGACAGCTACGCCAGCCCCGGCGGACCTGCGGGAAATGTGGGAAGGCCCGGGTGATCTCACGCCGGGCCACCGCCGACGGGCCTGACCTCTGCGCGCACTGCAACGTCCCACCGCCCGCCGAGTGCTCGGTCTGCGGCAAGGTCCGGCGCGGCGTCAACAGCGGCGAGCACGGCTTCGTCTGCCGAGCCTGCCGTCCCCGCAAGCAGAGCCCGTGCTCCAGTTGCGGACGCTCCCGGCGGGTCCAGGCCCGCTGGCCCCTCGGTCCGGTCTGCGGGGCGTGCTATGTCCGGGTCCTCGACCATCCGGGGCGATGCAGCCGCTGTGGCACCCGGCAGCCGCTGATCGCCCGCGGCGAGGACGGCGAGGCGATCTGTGGTCCGTGCGCCGGTCTGACCGGTGTCTACACCTGCCCCGGCTGTGGGACCGGCGGACGCCTCTACGCGGACGGACGTTGTCCCCGCTGTGTGCTGGGCGTTCGGCTCGAACAGCACCTGACCGGCCCGGACGGCCACGTCTCCGCCCAGCTCCGGCCCCTGCTGGAGGCCCTGGCCCGCACCGAGGACGCCCGCGGGGTGCTGTGCTGGCTCAAACGCAGCCCGAACGCCCGGCTGCTGGCCGACCTCGCCGCCGCCGGCAGGCCCCTCAGCCACGACCTGCTCGACGAACTGCCGCCCAGCCGCTACCTGCACTACGTCCGCCAAACCCTCGTGCACACGGGCGTCCTGCCCGAACGCCACGAGGACCTCGAGCGCATCCCCGCCTGGCTGGACCACGTCCTGGCAGACAAGCCCGCCCAGCATGCCCGGCTCATCCGCCCGTTCGTGCACTGGTTTCTACTCAAACGGGCCCGACGACGAGCCGCCCGCCGGCGCTTCCCGGCCGAGTCCGGGACGTTCCTGCGGACCCGGGTCAGCGTCGCCCTGGAACTGCTGGCCTGGCTCGACGAACACGACCTCGCACTCCAGACCCTCACTCAACCCCAGCTCGAGCAGTGGCTCGCCACCGGGAACACCCGCACTTACACCATCCGCTACTTCCTGGGCTGGGCCCACCGACGCGGCATCGCCGAGCAGCTCACCGTCCCTACCGTTCCCCGACAGGACCCCGCCCGGATCCTGAACGAAGACGACCGGTGGGCCCAGCTCAATCGGTGCCTCACCGACACGACCATGCCGCTGGACGTGCGGGCCGCCGGGGCCCTGATACTCCTGTTCGGCCTTCCCACCTCACGCATCCGGCAGCTACGCGCCGAGCACCTGCACGAACACGACGGCGCCACCTACCTCCACGTCGGCGTCCACCCGCTGATCGTCCCGCCCAAACTCGCCGTTCTGCTCCACGAACTCACCCAGTCCCCCGGCCGGCAGGCCCGGATAGCCACCGACGGAACCGGACCCGGGTGGATCTTCCCCGGTCTGCTCCCAGGGCTACCAGCCGGGCATGCCGGGTTCAGCCGCAAACTCCTCGACCACGGGATCGACTCCCGACCCGCCCGCAACGCCGCACTCGTCGCCCTGATCGCCGACCTGCCCGCCCCGATCCTCGCCGACCTCCTCGGCCTGCACATCACCACCGCCGTCCGATGGACCGAGGTCGCCAAACGAGACTGGACCGACTACCTCGCTGCAAGGGCGGCCGACCTCGACACCCTCGCCGACCGCGGCCGAGACCGCTCGAACCCACCACCCAGGCTGGCCCGCACCTGCGCGGGCGGGAATACCGCACCCCCGGAATAAGTGCGGTGCCCCAGTATCCGACCAGTTCGCCGGCTTCCACGCCATCGTCGTGCCCGGCACCCTGCGTGACAGCCTTTACATCCTCGACGGCCTGCTCGAGCAGCAGACCACCCTG
>JADGOU010000290.1 GCA_017882835.1 Frankiaceae bacterium
CCGCCGGGCAGGGTCGTGTTGAGGAACTGCGACCGGTAGTACGCGGGGACCGCGGCGCGCATCGGCACACCGACACCGAGACCGCGGGCGACCAGGCTCCACCGCCAGGCGCAACACACCGTGGTCAGCGCCGCGATGCCGGCGGCCGCCGCCAGTGACCATCCGTTGACCATGCGGACGGCCTGCAGGAACGGCCCGGTGCCCAGCCGCCAGACCAGTACGACGAGGACCGCGGCGCCGCCCAGCAGGCGCACCCACATCCACATCCACATGGTCCGCGCGATCCCGGCCTCTGAGCTCCTCGCTTCCGAGGTTCCCGTGAGTGCTGTCGAGGTGGCTGCATTCGCCGGCTCCCGTGTCTGTGCCGTTCGGCTTGCTGGGCGGGAGTGTGTGCGCGTGGGGATGCCGGGTTCATCGGCTTGGTAGGTGGTCATCGGGGTCTGGCCAGCAGATCGTGGTGGTGCACCGTGACGCTCAACCGGCCGGCGGTCGCTTCGGCCACGCGGTGCCTTGCGTAGTCTGCGGTCGCGACGGCTAGCTCTGGCTGTTGCTCGCACGCCGCGCCCACCCAGCCCCTGAACCACTCAGCCGTCAGGGTGGCCTGGGCTGCGCCGAGACGCCAGGGGCTGGGCCTGACAAGGACGTCGAGGCCGAGGCGGGTGAACGCGTCGACTGCGGCGCCGACCGCGGCAGGGCCAAGCAGGCGCCGGCCCCCGGTAGTGCGGCGCTGGTGGGCGTTGAACGCGGCAGCGACGCGCGCGTCCAGCGGATCGGCTGGTGTGAGCTCGACATGACCGATGACAGAGAGGGTCACCAGTACCGGACATCCTGCGCGGGCACAAGTCGTGACGAATCGTTCCAGCTCCTCCGCGGTCAGCATGTCGAGCAGTGCGGAAGCGGTGATCAGGGACGCGCCGGCCAGGTCACCCGGGTCCAGCCAGGTGATGTCGCGCTGCCGGGTCTCGATGGTTACCGCGGCCCCGTCGGCGGCTGCGCCTGGCATCTCCGACGCAGCCCCGGTGAGCAGATCGACATCCCGGTCATACAGCATCCAGTGCTGCGCCCCGCTCAGCCGCGGCGCCAGCCAGCGGCCCATCGACCCCGTGCCGCAGCCGAGGTCGTGAATGAGCGCCCGCTCGCCGGCCGGCAGGTACGGCTGGACCTGCTCAACGAGGTCGGAGGCGCGGGCCGCGTTGTCGGCCGGCTCCCGCAACCGCAACCACGCCGAGCTGACCCGGACAGACGCGGCGGTCATCACGACACCTCGGCCAGGATGCGGGAGATCTGAACCGCGGTGGCAGACCAGCCGGGCAGCGTGACGCGACGCTCCCGGGCCACCTTCCGAAAGCGCTGCCGTAGAACGGTGTCGCTGAGCCAACAGCGCAGGGCCGCGGCAAGGGCCTCCCGGTCACCGGGGGGCACCAGCAGGCCGGGACGGCTTCCGTCGGCACCGCGGCCCAGCGCCTCCGGCACCCCGCCGACGGTCGTCGCGACGACTGGGAGTCCGCGCGCCAGCGCCTCGGTCACGACCATGCCATACGTCTCGGCGCGAGTGGCCAACACCAGCGCGTCTGCGGCTGCGTAGGCGACGTCGAGGTCAGCGCCCGTACGCGGGCCGGCGAAACGTACCCGGTCAGCGATTCCACCATCCCGGGCCTGGCGGCCGAGGCGTTCGACGAAGCCCGGATCGAGGGTCAGGGTGCCCACGCAGACGCAGCGCCACGACTGATCCATGATCGCGGCCAGGGCTGCGAGTAACACGTCGTGTCCCTTGCCGGGCGTGACCGCTGCGACGCAGAGCAGCTCCCCGCCGGTCGCCGTGCCCCGGGCAATCTCGGCTGCGTCCACACCGGGCTCCGCGACGTGGACCCGAGCCGGCGACAGCGTGTATCGGTCGAGCAGCCAGCGCCGGGTCCACGTGCTGGTCGTGACGACCGCGACGGCGGCCGACAGAACCGCGCGTTCCTCGGTGCGGGCGTCGGGAACCGCTTCCCCCAGCGGCATGTGCACGAGGACGACCAGGCTCAGCCGACCTGCCTCTGGCACCAGCACCTGGGGGACCGACGAGGCGATCAGGCCGTCGATCAGCACGACGGCACCGTCTGGCATATGCGCGATCACTCCGGTGAGGTCAGCGCGCGCAGCAGCGTCCGGCCAGGGCCACGAGCCCTGCACCGAGTGCTCGTGTACAGACCACCCGATCGCGGCCAGCCCCCGGCAGACCCGCCGATCGTAGGCGTTGCCGCCACTCGGGCGCCCGGGATCATCGATGCCATCCGGCACCACGACGTGCACGGCGGTCATAGTGTTCGCTCGTAACTCGCCCAGGCGACATGCGACTCGCGTAGCGTGACTGCGATCCCGGCAAGTCCCCGGCCGGCCTCGCCGAGAGCACCTGCATGCAAACGCTCGGCTAGTCGATCGGCGACCACCTGTGCCAGCGCCTCGGTGGAGGTGTTCACACCGGCGAACGCGGCCTCGTCGTCGAGATTGCGGTAGCTCAGCTCGCCGACGACGGCCTTCAGCTCCGCGGCCGCCAGCCCGATGTCCACCACGATGTTGTCAGCGTTCAGGGTCGCCCTGCGGAACGTCGCGTCGACGATGAAGGTCGCGCCGTGCAGGCGCTGCGCTGGTCCGAACACCTCGCCACGGAAGCTGTGGGCGATCATCATGTGATCGCGGACGGTCACGCTGAACATAGAACTACCCTTCGCCGTAGGTGAGCGTGTGGCAGAGCGCAGGCAGGCTCCCGCCCGCCAGCCGGGCCATGACGTCGGGCAGCTCGTCGAAGCGCGATACGCCGGTGATCAACGCATCGAAGGCGGGGTCACGCAACAGGTCCAGGGCGAGCGCCAGGCGTTCGGCAGCGGTGCGTCGCCCGCGTCGGGCCGCTGCCACCACACCGACCTGGCTGGCACGAATGCCAAGCCGCCTGGAATGGAAAGCACCACCGAGCGAGAGGCGGACCTCGGCGTCGCCATACCAGCTGAGATCGATGACCGTGCCCTCGTCCGCGAGCAGGTCCATCGAATGCTGGAGCCCGGCGGACGTCGCGCTGGTATGCACGACGAGATCACAGCCGTCGGCGGCATCGGCGGGCAGTGCGAAGTCGACGCCGAGCGCGTCCGCGACGTCGCCACGGGCCGGGTCGACGTCGACGAGGGTGACCCGGACACCGGGAAACCGGCTGAGGAGGCGCGCGACGCAGCAGCCGACCATGCCTGCGCCGACGACCGTGATCCGGTCGCCAAGCAGCGGCGTGGCATCCCACAGGGCGTTGACCGCGGTCTCCACGGTGCCGGCGAGTACCGCCCGCGCCGGGGGCACGTCATCGGGCACCACGACGACGGCCTGGGCCGGTACCACGTAAGCGGTCTGGTGCGGGAAGAGGCAGAAGACGGTGCGGCCGCGCAGCTCTGGCGGGCCAAGCTCGACGACGCCGACGTTGAGGTAGCCGTACTTGACCGGTCCCGGGAACTCGCCGTCCTGGAACGGCGCCCGCATCGCGGCGTACTGGCTCGCCGGGACACCGCCGCGGAACACCAGCGTCTCGGTGCCCCGACTCACCCCAGAACGCAGCGTCCGAACGAAGACCTCGCCCGGACCCGGCTCGTCCACCGGGGTCGCCCGGATCTCGCCCACGCCGGGTTCGCGCAGCCAGAATGCGAGCGCGTCACTCGACACCTGCCTCACCCTCCCGGGCCCCGAAGTGAACCGGAGCATCACTTTTTCGCGTCTTGCCGTGTACCCATCAACACGGGGGCACGGTGCGTGCGGTTCAAACCCGCCCGCTGATCGGGCAGATTTCCCAGCGGGTGCTTCTCTCCGCGCATATGAGTTCCCTCTGCTGCAGGGTGTCCAAGAAAGGGGGTTAAGGCCGCGACCGCTCAATCTGCCGTGGAGCGGTTGCGCGGTGCCGGATCTGTCCCCATGCCGGGTCCGGAACGTTTGCCTCGGGCGGAACGGCGGGGGCCTGAAGATCGATGTCCGGGCCCGATGACGTCGTCCCCGGCAGCGCCGCGGACTCCGTCGCGGCCCCCAACACCGCATCCGACCCTCCTTCGCGCACCGACATCTGCGCGAAGGAGTGCACCGGCTCGGGGCGGGTCCTGTGGGGTCGTCTCGTCCTGTGAGGTCGTCTCGGGTCACCGAGGTGCACGAGCTCGCGATCGTGGCCCGTGGCTACCCATAGCAGCGCGAGTCCACCGGA
>JADGOU010000291.1 GCA_017882835.1 Frankiaceae bacterium
GGCGAACTCCGCGCCCAGCGCCGTCCGGATGTCGTCTTCGATCATGCGCATGGCCGGACAGCCAGAGTACGTCGGGGTGATCACGACTGTCACCTGCTCACCGGAGGAGTCCACCTCCACCGCGCGGGCGATGCCGAGGTCGACCACGCTGACCACCGGGATCTCGGGGTCCGGGACGGTCTCCAGCACCCGCCAGGCTGCCGCCTCGCGGGCCGGCGTGGTGGTCGGGTCGGCGGTCACCAGGTCGACCCCGGATAGGCGCGGGGCAAGAACTGCATCTCGGCCAGCACATGCCCCAGGTGCTCGGTGTGTCGGCCCTGCTTGCCGCCGGACTGCATCCACTGGCGGGTCGGCACCTCCAGTCCGGCGTCGGCGAACACGGCGTCGACCCGATCGCGCCACGCCGGCTCCAGTTCGCTCGCCAGCGGCGCCACCCCGCTGGCGGCGATCGCCTCGTCCACCGCGTCGGTGGCGAACAGCTCGCCGGTGAACTCCCAGAGGTCGGCGACGGCGTCGCGCGTCCGGCGCGCGCTCTCGGTGGTGCCGTCGCCGAGCCGGATCACCCACTCGCCGCTGTGGCCGACGTGGTAGGCGCTCTCCTTGACCGCCTTGCCGGCGATACCGGCCAGGGTTGCGTCAGTCGAGGTGGCCAGCCGGGACCAGAGCTCCACGGCGTACGAGTCGAAGAGGAACTGGCGCAGCATCGTGTGCGCGAAGTCGCCGTTGGGCTGTTCGACCAGCAGCAGGTTGCGGTAGTCCCAGGCGTCGCGCAGGTAGGCGAGCCCGTCGGCGTCCCGGCCAAGGCCCTCGACCTCTCCGGCCCGGGCCAACAGCGGTTGCGCCTGGCCCAGCAGGTCCAGCGCCACGTTGGCCAGGGCGATCTCCTCCTCCAGCGTGGGCGCAGCGCCGACCCACTCCGAGAGCCGGTGCGAAAGCACCAGGGTGGTGTCGCCGAGCCGGAGCAGGTAGTCGACCAGGGATTGCGCGTCGTCCGGGGAGGTGGATGCGGTCACGTCAGATGTTCTTCACGTCGGCTGGGATGTCGTAGAAAGTCGGATGCCGATAGATCTTGTCGCCGGCCGGGTCGAACAGCGCATCCTTGTCCGCCGGGTCCGAGGCGGTGATGGCCGCCGAGGGCACTACCCAGATCGAGGTGCCTTCACTGCGGCGGGTGTAGACGTCGCGGGCGTTGGTCAGCGCCATCGTGGCATCGACGGCATGCACGCTGCCGACGTGCTTGTGTGCCAAGCCATTGCGGCTGCGGACAAACACCTCCCACAGCGGCCAGCCGGGCGTCATGCCACCTGGCCGGCTGCGGCCGGCCCTGTTGCGGCCGGCTCTGATGACTGCTGCCGCTCCTGCTGCTTGCGGGCGTGCGCCTCGGCGGCCGCACGAACCCACGCGCCGTTCTCGTGAGCGGCGCGGCGGGTCGCCAGCCGCTGCCGGTTGCACGGGCCGTCACCGCGGACGACGGCAAAGAACTCGTCCCAGTCGATCGGACCGATGTCGTAGTGCCCGGTCTCGTCGTTGAAGCGCAGGTCGGGGTCGGGCACGGTGAGGCCTAGGTACTCGGCTTGCGGCACTGTCACGTCGACGAACTTTTGCCGCAACTCGTCGTTGGAGAACCGCTTGATCTTCCAGCGCATGGTCTTGGCCGAGTGCACCGAGTCGGCATCGGACGGGCCGAACATCATGATGGCCGGCCACCACCAGCGGTTCAGGGCGTCCTGGGCCATCGCCTGCTGCTGCGGCGTACCCCGGGAGAGCGTCAGCATCAGTTCGTAGCCCTGCCGCTGGTGGAAGCTCTCCTCCTTGCAGACCCGCACCATGGCCCGGGCGTAGGGGCCATAGGAGCACCGGCACAGGGGGATTTGGTTCATGATCGCGGCGCCGTCAACCAGCCACCCGACGGCGCCCATGTCGGCCCAGGTCAGCGTGGGATAGTTGAAGATGCTCGAGTACTTCACCTCGCCGCTGACGAGCTGGTCCACGAGCTCCTCGCGACTGACGCCGAGGGTCTCGGCGGCGCCGTACAAGTAAAGACCGTGGCCGGCTTCGTCCTGCACCTTGGCGATCAGCACCGCCTTGCGCCGCAGGCTGGGGGCGCGAGTGATCCAGTTGCCCTCCGGCTGCATCCCAATGACCTCGGAGTGGGCGTGCTGGGCAATCTGGCGGATCAGTGTCCGGCGGTACTCCGCCGGCATCCAGTCGGTCGGCTCGATGCGGTCCTCGGCGTCAATCCGGGCTTGGAACCGCAACTCGGCGCTGGCCTCGTCGTCGGGCAGCAGGCTGGCCGGGTCGAAGCTCTCGTCAACGTCCGGTCCGGGCGCCTCGTCCAGTCCCTGCGTGTACATCGGACCTCCGCTGGGGTTGCGCTGACGTGTCTCGGACGCTCCGGGCGCATTCGCCTTCAAATATAACACTTCGGCGCATCAGCAACAAGCAGCTGTCACACGCTGCATCTCCGGCCACCCCTTCCACCGTCCTCCATCGTCTTCCACCGCCGATGTTGAGCGTACGTGCGTTACCCGGGCGGTGATACGCACGTGTGCTCAACATCGGCGGATTCGGAGCCGGCATCCGCGCTACTGTGCAACGCCATGGCAACCACAGTGGGCCCACCGGAGTTGCTGGAGGTCGCGACCGGCGTCTGGGCTTATGTCCAACCTGACGGCAGCTGGATGATCAACAACACCGGCCTGGTGACCGCGGACGCCGGCTTCCTCATGGTCGACACCACATCGACGGAGGCCCGCAACCGTGCGCTGCTGGCCCGGGTCGCCGAGGTGGCGGGTACGGCGGCTCCGCGGGCGCTGGTGAACACCCACCACCACGGCGACCACACCTACGGCAACTGGTTGCTGCCGGCCGCGACCCCGGTGATCGGGCATGTGCACTGCCGCGAGGACGTGCTGGCTGCCGGACTGATCGCCGCGCAGCTGTTCGCCGGCCCCGACTACGGCCAGCTGGAGATCCGCCCGCCCGACGTTACGTTCTCCCACCGGCTCACCCTGCACCTGGGTAGTCGCCAGGTAGAGCTGATTCACGTCGGCCCGGCGCACACCCGGAGCGACGTGCTGGCGTGGCTGCCCGACGACGGTGTGGTCTTCGCCGGCGACCTGGCCTTCAACGGCGGCCAGCCGTTTCTGCTCGAAGGCAGCCTCGCCGGTTTCCTGCGCGCGTTGGCGGCGGTACGGGCGCTGGAGGCCGACGTGCTGGTGCCGGGTCACGGGCCGGTGTGTCGGGGGAGCGAGATCGCCCGCGTGCTCGACGACATGACGGCGTACGCCGAGTTCGTCGCCGAGGTCGCGGCGGCGGGCCACCGCTCGGGACGTCCGCCGCTGGCGGCGGCGCAGGCTGCCGACCCGGGGCGGTTCGGCGACTGGCAAGAGGCCGAACGGCTGGTTGGCAACCTGCACCGGGCCTACTCCGAACTTGACGGCGAGCCGCTGGGGACCCGGATCCCGCTGCCGCCCGCCGTGGCCGACATGACCACGATGAACGGCGGCCCGATCACCTGCCTGGCCTGATCAGGCGAACGGCGCAAACGCCCAGCGGGTGGCCGAGGTGGGGAAGTCGCGCTCCCGCCAGCCGAGCACCGTGGTCGGCCGGACCGCGAAGAACCCTTGCGCTTGGTTGTCCGGCTCCGGCCGGATGGCGTACTTGGCCTCGTAGGCATCGCAGCACCGGGCGAGCATGTCGGCATCGCGCATCGGCTGCCCGCGACCCTCCACAATCACCACGTCGTCGCCGCTTCCCAGGTGCACCACAGCGGCCGGGTTGGCCGTCAGATTGCGGCCCTTGCGCGAGGACGGGTCGGTGGAGAACAGCACCGCGCCGTCGAGCCACAATCCCCACACCGGCATGGCGTGCGGCCGGCCGTCGGGGCGCGTGCTGCAGACCCAGTAGTTGCGCGCCGCGCGCAGCTGCTCTTCCGCCCACGACCACGGCAGCGTGCCGCCCGACTGCGTTGCGACGCCGTACGCCGTCGGCATCCGCGGCCGCCCGGCCACCAGCCCGCCCGTCGCCTGATCCATCCAGCACCGCCCCTCGCTAGACCCCTCGCGCCGGCCTCTTCCGCTTCACCCATGGGGTTGTACCGAAATCGGTCCCCAGCACGGCCAAAAGCAACCACGCGGTGGGTGAAGAGGCGAGTTTCGTCGCTTTCACCCTCGCCGTGGTACTTCGTGGTGCTGCCGGACGA
>JADGOU010000292.1 GCA_017882835.1 Frankiaceae bacterium
TTAGATGGAGAAGTCGGTGTCTTCCCAGAGACCGAGGGAGTACATCTGCAGACCGGTCGGTTCGGGGTGACCGTTGAGTAGTTGGGTCTCGAGCCGGTCGACCCGTCGCAGCAGTGCCTGCAGTGTGCTGGCGATCGGGTCCGACTGAGGCGCACTGCCGGTTCCGGCTCTACGTCTGTGCGCGTTGGGCCGGCTCGAGGAGATCACCTGACCTGGCACGCCTACGACCACGGAGTGGTCTTCGACCGAGCGGACCAGTACCGCGTTGGCCCCGATCCGGGAGTCGTCGCCGACGGTGATGTCACCGAGCACCTTCGCGCCTGCTCCGAGGGTGACCCGGTCGCCGATGGTCGGGTGGCGTTTGCCGCGCACGAGGCCTGTTCCGCCGAGGGTGACGCCGTGGTAGATCGTGACATCGTCGCCGACCTGGGCCGTCTCGCCGACTACCACGCCGGCGCCGTGGTCGATGAACAAGCCGTCACCGATCTCGGCAGCCGGGTGGATCTCGATGCCGGTGACCTGGCGCGCAGCTTGGGACAGTGCTCGCGCCAGGAAGTAGGCACGGTGCCGCCACAGCCAGTGGCTAGCCCGGTGGGCCCACACGGCGTGGACGCCGGGGTATAGCAGCGCCACCTCCCAGGTTCTGCGCGCGGCGGGATCACGTTCAACGGCGCAGTTCAGGTCGCGCCCCACCCGGCCCAGCCACGCTGGGCGTTTGCCGCGGCCCACAGGATCAGTCGGCCAGGTCGGCGAACAGGACGGTGCTCAGGTACCGCTCCCCGAACGAAGGGATGATCGCCAAGATGAGTTTGTCGGCGTTGCCCGGGCGCTTGGCAACCTGGACCGCGGCCCACAGCGCGGCCCCGGATGAGATGCCGACCAGCAGCCCCTCCTCGACCGCCGAGCGGCGCGCCGTGCTTAGGGCGTCCTCGTTCTGGACCAGGATGATCTCATCGTAGACGCCGGTGTCGAGGATCTCAGGGATAAAGCCGGCACCGATGCCCTGGATCGGGTGAGGGCCCTTCGCTCCTCCGGACAGCACCGGGGATGCGGCTGGCTCGACGGCGATGATCTGTACTGACGGCTTGCGTTCCTTGAGTACCTGGCCCACGCCGGTGATGGTCCCGCCGGTACCGACACCGGCGACGACGATGTCGACGGCGCCGTCGGTGTCGTTCCAGATCTCCTCGGCCGTGGTCTCGCGGTGGATCGCCGGGTTGGCCGGGTTGGCGAACTGCTGGGGGATGAAGTACTTCGGGTCGGACTTCGCCAGTTCCTCGGCCTTGGCAATCGCGCCGGCCATGCCGTCCGGTCCGGGTGTCAGGATCAGCTCGGCGCCGTACGCCCGCAGCAGTATGCGCCGCTCGATGCTCATGGTCTCGGGCATGGTGAACACGACCGGAATGCCGCGCGCGGCGCAGACCATGGCCAGCGCGATACCGGTGTTGCCGCTGGTCGGCTCCACCACGACGGTGTAGGGGCCGATCAGACCCGCGGCCTGGGCGGCGTCGATCATCGATACGCCGATGCGGTCCTTGACGCTGCCCGCGGGGTTGAAGAACTCCAGCTTGGCGATCACCCGGGCGGCCGCGCCGTCGGTGATCCTGTTGACCCGGACGAGGGGTGTGTTACCTACGAGTTCGGTGATGTCGTCGGCGATGCGCATGGTTAGGGTTGCCAATCAATCTCGGGTGAGTGGTCACCTGATACCAACCTGATACCCGGGCGGTGCCGTCGGCGACGGGCCCGGGCGAGTCGAGCCAGTCGGCTCAGGGGGCGTGATCGGGTGGTCAGAGACCCGGACAACGCATCGTGGTCACCCGGCAGTAGTCGACATCACGCCGACGCACCAACGTGCCGTCGGCTTGTGGCCGCCAGACAAGCATGCCGACTCCGGATTTGTCTTTGTCGAGGTGACAGATGTAGCTCACCGCGAGGGAGCGGATGCTTGTAGGGGCTAACGTCCCGCCGCGCGCGGGCCTTATCCAACCATCACCACGACGGCCGCGGGCTGCACCGGTGGACCGATCCACGTCTTCGGCACCCTGACCGCAGACACCCCCTGGAGCCCGGCTGCAACACCGTCTACATCATCGACGGCTCAGTGGATGTTCCGGCCGGGGTGACGTTGACGGTGGCACCCGGGCGATGGTCAAGGCGGCCAGTGGAGTACCGATCGAGAACTTTGCGTCGCATGCTTCGATCACGGTGACCAATCCGGCTGTGTGAGCTCCGCGGCGGCACGGCTGACGCTGTCAGACCGACTGCCGCTCGATATCGCCGTGCTGACCGGCGCGGCCGTCACCGCGATCGCCGCTGCCGCCGCGCTGCTTGGGCGGCTTGCCCGCTGACCATCGCCCCGCCCTGGCCGCGTTGGTCGGCCGAGCCGTCGGCCAGAGGTTCACCAATGTCGGTCCAAGGCGAGCAGACAGGCGATTCACGCGTCCTGCGCGTCGTCTTTGCTCTTCGCCGGCCCCCGCCGACGCGCGATCAGGTCGGGGTTGACCGGCAGGACCGTGCAGCCGGCGTCGACGAGTGCCTCGACGAGTGCCTCGACGAGCAGTCTGTGCCGGGTCTCGAGGGCTTGGCGGAACGGGACCGAGGGGGTGTCGTGCTCCAGGGCCAGGCCCAGCGACGTCGCGGAATCCTTGCCCTTGACAGGGCCGAGGAGCTGGCGCATCTCGCGCATCTGCACGTCCCGGGCCTCCAGCCGCACAGGATCGTGTAGCCGGCGATGTGCGCCTCGGCGTCGTCCGGATGCAGGTCGACGTCTTCCCGGGGCCTGCTGACCGGGACCCCGGCCCCAGTCGGGGTCCACATCCCGACCCAGCGCCCGCATCGAGTTCGTCACGTGCGCCTCGAAAGCCATGAAGTCCCGGACCGACGGCGGCGTCGGCACTGGCGCGGTCAGGACGGCTGTCGCGAGCGGAACGACCTCATAGGGGTCACGACGCGCGCTGTTCGCCGCCGCGGCGAGCCGGGCTCCGTCGTCGCCGAGCAGGTCGATCAGCTGCCCGTCATCGACCAGCCCGCGGATCTCCTCGCCGTCGACGATGCTGACGCGACGGCCGGATGTGGCGGGCGAGCCGTAGGTCACACAACGCACTACGGAACCCCTCTCGTCATCGACGCGAACCAGCCCGTATCGAGACCGCCCGTCCGGGAGTGCTCGGGTGGCCGGACGAACAGCCCCACGATCGGATCTCGGTCTCCGCCGAGGCAGGTGTGGTCCCGGGTGAGCTCCTCGCCCAGCTCGGCACCCGCGGGGCCATGGTGTTGTGTTGCCCGTGGCCGGCCAACTGCTGCGGCTACGCAAGACGGTAGGCACTCGCGTGGTGGTCGAACAGTTCGGGCAGTGCCGCTTCGTACCCCTGCGCTGAGTCGGCACACCCGGCAGGGGGCGACCGTGAGCAGCGGATCAGCGTGCGGCCGCCGCGGCCCTGTGTCCAACCAGACGACTGACAGGCGGCCGGGAGCGCCTGGGGGCTGTGGGTCGGCCGGGGGAGGTCCGTGAACTGGTTCGCCCGTTCGTTCACCTGCGCAGGGACGGTGTCCGGGTGTTTGGGCTGTCTCCACCCGCTCGCTGCGGTGCAGCATCGACGCCAGCGGGATCCAGCAGATCGGCGGGATCTGGCGGACGTGTGCCCGGTCACGTCGCCGAGATCGACAACGTGACCCGCTTCCCCGACCGGTAAGAAGGTGCTGCCGCTGCGACGGGGGCGGCGATGAGGGGTGCGGCCACGGCTGGGACGGGACCAACCAAGCGGGCGCCCATGTCGCGGGGCCGGGGTCATGACAGCACACGACCACGCGTTGGCGGCGTGGTGGCCCTCTTCGCCCTGCTGCTGCTGATCGAACTGCTCGCGGCCGGCTTCGGGGTCTCTACCCGGCCGGCCTGCTGCTGCCGTTCGCGCTGGCGACCGCGGTGTACCCGCCGGCCCGGGCGTTCCTGTCCGGGTGATCGCCACGCTGGAAGGGCTGCTGCTGGTGCCGATCGGGGCGTTCCTGGCCTTCCAGGCCCGGCACTCCCGAACGTGTCGCCGGCCGCCAACCTGGGACGCTCCGGCGTCTGGACTGGTGAGTGCCGGGATGCCGACTGGTGCAGATCTGACCGGCCTGCGTCCGGTCTGCTCGATCGCCGCCATCAGCACCGCGTTTCGGAGCACTTCGTGGTCGTCCGGTGA
>JADGOU010000293.1 GCA_017882835.1 Frankiaceae bacterium
GCAGGACATCCGCCCGCTGCCCGAGTAGTTGCCGCCAGCGGACCTCCGGGGAGCTCAGCCGCACCGCCACCGCCACGACAACCGCGTTGAGCTGCACGCCGACGAAACCGATCGCCACCGTAGCCAGCAGCGCCAGCGCCACCCAGCCGCCGCCGTGCCCAACAACGTGCGCGAGTGTCCCGCCGGCGAGCAGCTGGAACACGGTCGCCCGCCCGTAACCCTCCAGGCCGATCACCGCGGCGCTGAACAGCCGCCGGTGCAGCGGGCTGCGCCCGACCCGCAACTGGGTGACCCCGGTCCACACCACGGGGGCCAGCAGCGCGTACAGGGGCGGAAGCAACACGGCGATCGGCACCGTCCATGCGGACAGCAGGTCTCGGGACACCCCCGCCGGTTCCCCGCTGCGCCGGGTCGCTTCCAGCGCGACGACTCCGCAGCCCACCAGTAACCCAAATGCCGCCAACTCCGAGCCAAGCAGCGGTGTGGTCGCCACCCCGTACCCGCCCACCATCACGGCCAGCGTGACCACCGTCAGCAGGTACCCGAGCAGCGGTGCCGGCGCAGCCCACACCGGCCAGCCGCGCACCCAGCCGGTCAGCGCGGCGCGGGCTCGGGACCAACGGGTCGGTGAAGCCGACAGCAACTCCATGACCCTCCCACTCGCGGTGCCTCGACAGGCATTCGACTCGATCAGTATGCCCCCTTCTAACTGTACGTGCTGTATCTGTAGCTCATAGTCATTGCTAGCTGTGATGTTCCTCTGAACGAAGGGAGGCACGACATGCGCGGCGTCAAGTGGGCCTGAGCCCCCGACCGACCGTCCCGTCCGACCCCGAACCTGCAAGGAGGCACGACATGCGCGGCGTCAAGTGGGCCTGAGCTGCCCAGCCTTCCCAGTCCGGTCCGCACGGCAAAGGGACCCGCTCAGCAGCACGGCCGCCGCCGTGCCCAAACCCTCCGGCGCTCGCAACCACGAGTGCGGGGGTGACGTGCTGCCCCGCCCCCCCCGGCCAGCAGGATCGCCGCACCTTGCACGATGATGTCGGCCTGGGCCAGCCCGAAGACCCGACCGCGGCCGGCGGCCGGCACCGCCAACATTGAGGGGCGATGCCAGTAAGCGGTTCCCAAGCCGGAGGTCGCAAACTGCGAACGTTGCGAACAGGAACAGCGTGGAACGGCACCAGGATGAGCAACGAACCAGCGAGCTGAACAGCCTGACCCACGACGTACTCTCGCGTCGTCTTGTCGGGTCGGGTACGACGCCGCGTCCGGGGCAGCTGCTGCTGCGCTCGGGCCGGCTCACTCACAACCTGACCTGTGCGGCGGCCAGCGTTGTGGGGACCACCAGCGGCGACTTATGCGAGGACTTGTGTGAACCCGACCTGCGACTGGAGTGACCAAGCGAGTGGGCGAGGGGGGAGTTGAACCCCCACGTCCTTTCGGACACACGGACCTGAACCGTGCGCGTCTGCCATTCCGCCACTCGCCCGAGCGACCGGCCGACGCTATCACGCAGCGGGGCGCCGACTCCCGACGCGGATACGATCAGAACCGGCTTGGAAGGGAGGCGTCGTGGGCGTGCTGCAGCGGTTCGAGCGACGCCTCGAAGGGATGGTCGAAGGCGCTTTCGCCCGGGTGTTCAAGGGCGTCGTCGAGCCGGTCGAGGTGGCGGCCGCCATCCAGAAGGAGGCCGCGGACAAGAAGGCCATCCTTGGCCCCGGACGCATCCTGGTGCCCAACGACTACACGGTCGAGCTCGGGTCGTCCGACTACGCCCGGCTCTCGCCGTATGCCGACCCGCTGGGCACCGAGCTCGGCGTCATGCTGCAGGAGCGGGCGGTCACGCAGGGGTGGCACTTCGTGGGACCGGTGCAGGTGGGCTTCGTCGAGAACCCCCAGCTGCGCACGGGGGTGTTCTCGGTGTCCGGCGAGGTGTCCTCCGGCGCCCCCCGCCCGGACCGTCCGACCCGGTCCGGGTCGCCGGCGCCGGCCGCCGCCCGCCGGGGCACTCCCCGGCTGCTGGTCTCTCCTGCAGCCATCTCGTCGAGTCGCGGTCGTCCGCCACCGGATGCCGCGGTGGCCGACCACCCCGGCGGCTCAGCGCCGCAGATCGTCCCGCTGGACGGACCAGTGACGGTGGTCGGCCGGGCGGCGGACGCGGACGTCCGGCTCGCCGACACCGGCGTGTCCCGCCAGCACGCCGAGATCCGATTGGAGGGTCCCGACATCGTGATCGTCGACGTCGGCTCGACCAACGGCACGCTGGTCAACGGCCGGCGCATCGGACGGGTGACACTCGCCGATGGCGACCGAATCACGGTCGGCACCACCGTCCTAACCTTCCAGCAGGATGGCCCCTGATGCCGGAGGTCGTCCTCAAGCTGATGCAGCTGGGCATCCTGGTGCTGTTGTGGGTTTTCGTGCTCAGTGCCGTCCGGGTGGTGCGCTCCGACCTGTTCGGCGGAGCGCCGCCGCGGGTGGCAGCCCCGCTCAGCCGGCCAGTCCGGCAGGATCGTGCCAAGCGCCCGCGGCGCAGTGCCGCTCGCAAGCTGGTGGTCACGCAGGGCGCCCTCGCCGGCACCACGGTGACCCTGGGAAGCCAGCCGGTCACAATTGGGCGAAGCAACGACTCGACGCTCGTGCTGACCGACGACTACGCCTCCACCCGGCACGCCCGCCTCGTCCCCACCGAGGGCGCCTGGCTGGTCGAGGACATGGGCTCAACCAACGGCACCTATCTGGACCGCACGAAGGTCGCCCGCCCGACCCCGGTGCCGCTCGGCACCCCCGTCCGCATCGGCAAGACGGTGCTGGAGCTACGGCGGTGACGCCGACCGTACGCTTCGCCGCCCGCTCGGACGTGGGTCTCATCCGGGAAGGCAACGAAGACTCGGTGTACGCCGGGCCACGGCTGCTCGCCGTCGCGGACGGCATGGGCGGCCACGCCGCCGGTGAGGTGGCCAGCGCGGTGGCCATCGCCACGCTGGCCCCACTGGACGACGATGCCCCCGGCTCCGACCTGCTCGATGCGCTGCGTCGGGCGGCCCTGACGGCCAACGGGCAGCTGCGGCAGCTGGTCGCCGACAACGCGGCACTGGAAGGCATGGGCACCACCTTGACGGCGATCTTGTCGGCCGGTTCTCGCCTCGGCATGGTCCATGTCGGCGACTCCCGGGCGTACCTGTTCCGCGACGGCGAGCTGTGCCAGATCACTCAAGACCACACGCTGGTGCAGAACCTGGTGGACCAGGGCCGGCTCTCCGCCGAGGAGGCCGGGTCTCACCCCCAACGTTCGCTGCTCACCCGGGTCCTCGACGGCAGTGACAACGTCGATCTGGACCTGTCGGTCCGGGAGGTACGCCGCGGCGATCGCTACCTGCTGTGCACGGACGGCCTGTCCGGGGTGGTGTCGCCGCAGACGATGGCGGAGGCGCTGCGACTGCCGGACCCGAAGTCGGCGGTCGACCGGCTCGTGGAGCTGGTCCTGCGCGGGGGAGCTCCGGACAACGTCACCTGCATCGTGGCGGACATGGTCGACAGCGGGGATCTCGACAGCGGGGATCTCGACGGCGGGGACCCGGTGGTGGCCGGCGCGGCGGCGGCCGACCAGCCGCAAGGCGAACCGGCGGCGCCGGACAGTGCGGCCGTCCGGGCTGCCCAGGCCAGCCGCCGGGACCCGGCGCCGGGCGCCTCCGCCGCGGACACCGGGGCTGCGGGCGCGGCGGGCCGTGAAGGCGGTGGTGACGATGCAGCGGCGAGCCGTCCGGGCCGCCGGCGAGGTCGGCGGCGCCGGCTCGCGGCCGGCCTGGTGGTGCTCGCGGTCGCGGTCGTCGGCGGCGGCTGGGCCATTCGCTACTACCTGCGAACGCAGTACTTCGTCGGCACCGACTCGCGCCAAGTCATGGTCTATCGCGGGGTGAGCGGCTCGGTGGCCGGGATCCGGCTCGCCAGCGTGCAGCAGCGGCCCGGTATCCCGATCGCTGACCTGCCTCCGGTCGTGCAGCAGCGGCTGCGCCAAGGCATCCCCGCCAAGGACGAGGCGGATGCCGAGCGCATCACCGCGCGGCTGCGCGCCGAGGTGTCGACCGCCCCGGCCACCGAGGCGCCGCTATCGACGCCGCTGACGGCGCCGACGGCGAGTTTCCCGACGTCGCCGAGTCTGCCGACGTCGCCGAGTCTGCCG
>JADGOU010000032.1 GCA_017882835.1 Frankiaceae bacterium
ACCAGCAACTCGTCGCCGGCATGCAGCACGGTCCTACCGCGGACCGGCACCAGCTCGCCGCCGCGGACCACGAAGCAGATCCAGGCGTCGTCGAAGCTCAGCGTCAGGTCCTCCAGCGTGCTGCCGTCCGCCGGCGAGCCGGCCGTGATGCGGTACCGGCGCACGCTGTCCGGCTCGTCGCGCAGCCGGACTCCCAGCGCCCACGGTTCCGGCTCGACCGTGCGCATCGGCACCCGCAGCAGCCGGGCGACCGTCGGCACCGACCCGCCCTGGACCAGCACGGAGAACACCACCACCACCACTATCACGTCGTACAGGCGCTGGGCCTGCGGCACCCCGGCAGTGAGCAGAAAGCTGCCCAGCAGGATCGGCACGGCGCCCTTCAGGCCGGCCCACAACACGAACGCGCGCTCGTTGCGCCGCAATCGCACCGGTGCCAACACGAGGCCGATCAGCACCGGTCGGATGAGCAGGGCCAGCGCCATCGCCAGCACCAACCCCATCACCCAGACATCACGATGCGCCAGGGCAGTGAGGTCGACGGTGAGGCCTAGGATCAGAAAGGCGACGATCTCGCCCAGGCTGGCCAGGGCGGAGTGGAAGCGCTCGATCTCCCCCTTGTACGGCGCGCGGCCATCACTGATGACGATGCCGGCGACAAAGACGGCCAGGAACCCGGAACCGTGCGCCACCGTCGCCAGTCCGAACAGGGCCATCGCGGCGGCGAGGGTCCGCAGTGGGTAGAGCCCCTCACTGGGCAGGGCCACCCGGCGCATGAACCACAACAGCGCCCAACCGCCGAGCACGCCCACCACGGCGCCCACCGCCATCTGGGCGACGAACTCGGCGGCCATCCGGCCAACCGCCCCGACGCTGACTCCACCCGCGGCCAGCAGGCTGGCCAGCAGGGCGATGCCGACCGGGTCATTGGCGCCGGACTCCCCCTCGAGCATGGTGCCGCTGCGGCCGGAGACCTCCCGGCGGCCGAGGACGGAGAACACCACCGCCGGGTCCGTGGGCGCCACCGCCGTCCCGAGCAACAGCGCCAGCCACCAGTCCAAGCCGAAACCGACGTGGGCCAGCAGCGCGACCGCGGCAGCGGTGGCAAAGGTGCCGACCACGCCGATGGCCAGCACGGCGTACCCGGCTGGCCGAAACCGCGACCAGCCGATGTGCATGCCGCCGTCGAACAGGATGACGACGAGGGCCACCGTCACCACCCGCTCGACGGTCTGGTGCGAGAGGTTCCCGAGCTGCGGCCGGACGTTCGAGGCCACCGCCGCGCACATCAGGAAGATGGCCGGTGCCGGGATGTGCGCGCGCTCGCTGAGCCGGTTGGACAGCACGGCCAGCAGTCCGGCAACGGCAACGACTCCGACGACGAGGCCGAACGGGACGACGTCAGTCACGGTGGCGAGCCAGTCAGGTAAACGAGACGGCGACGGCTGCTGGCCGGCTCAGTCGGTTTGGCCGTCGTTCATGCGACGGTAGTCCCCAATCAGTACGCCGAGTGCCGACCGCGCCCGCTCCTCGCGTACCTTGTGCGGCGGCGCGTCGAGACCGGACTCGGCCGATCTCCGTCGGGGGTCTGCCGGCTGGTTCACGGTCGCTGGCGAGCTCACCAGTTGTGGCTGCCCGCCGCTGCCGGGGCGAAACAGCCCGCCGGGCGGCGGTGACGGAGCGGGCGTAGCTACGGTCTTGGTTGTGCGCGATGACCGGCAGCTCGACGTAGTGGTGTTCGGGGCGACCGGGTTCGTCGGCCGGCTGGTGGCGGCGTATCTCGGCCAGCACGCGCCGGCCGGAGTGCGGATCGGTCTGGCCGGACGCTCGGCCGACCGGCTGGCCAGTGTCCGCTCCAGTCTGGGGGCGGCGGCCGCGGACTGGCCGCTGATGGTGGCCGACTCCGCGGACCCGGCGTCGCTGGCCGCGCTGGCCGGCTCTAGTCGGGTGGTCGCGACCGCCGTCGGTCCCTACTCCCGGTACGGCCTGCCTCTGGTCGAGGCCTGCGCCCGCGCCGGCACGCACTACGCCGACCTCACCGGCGAGGTGCTCTTCGTCCGCGACAGCATCGACCGCTACCACGACACTGCGGTCGGCAGCGAGGCGCGCATCGTGCACTCCTGCGGCTTCGACTCGATCCCGTCCGACCTTGGCGTGCTGCTGGGGCACGAGGGTGTGCGCGCGGACGGCGCCGGCGAGCTGACCGACACTACCTTGGTCGTGACCGCGCTGCGCGGCGGTGTCAGCGGCGGCACCATCGCCTCTGCGCTGGACCAGCTGGCGGAGACCCGCGCCGACCCGGTGCGCCGCCGGATAGCCGCCGACCCGTATGCCCTGAGCCCAGACCGGGCCGCGGAGCCCGACCGCGGCGTCGAGAAGGAGCTGCACGGCGTCTCCTACGACGGGGAGCTCGGCGGGTGGCTCAGCCCGTTCGTGCTGGCCGCCCACAACGCCCGGATCGTCCGGCGCAGCAACGCGTTGCTGAACTGGAGCTACGGCCGGGGGCTCCGCTACCGGGAAGTGACCCGGTCGGGTGCCGGACCGGTGGGCGTGGTGAAGGCCGTGGCCACCAGCGGCGTCACCAGCGGCCGCACCTGGCTCGCTGGGGCCGCGATCGGCTTCCCGCCGGTCCGAGCGGTGATCGGGCGACTGCTGCCGTCGCCCGGCCAAGGCCCCGGCGAGCTGCGGCGCCGCCGCGGGTTCTTCCGGCTGGAGATCCACACCCGAACCACGACCGGCGCTCGTTACGTGGTCGACGTGGCGGCCCAAGGCGATCCCGGGTACGCCGCAACCTCGGTCATGCTCGGCGAGAGCGCCCTGTGCCTCGCGCTGGACGCGGATCGGCTGCCCGCACGGGCGGGCGTGCTCACTCCGGCCGCCGCAATGGGATTGCCGCTGGTCGACCGGCTCCGGGGCGCGGGCATGACGTTCGACGTCAAGCGGCGCGACGCCGGCGTTGGTGGGTGAGCGGGCCGGTGGGAGAGTGACGGCACCGGCGGCCTCCCGGGACCTGGCCGAGCTGCTGGGCCTGGCCACGGCGGCGGCCGAGGCCGCCGGTGCGGAGCTGCTGGCGCGCTTTCACGACGTACCCACCGGGTGCAGGGGTGCAGACGAAGTTCTCGGCCACCGACCCCGTCGCCGAGGCTGACCGCGCCGTCGAGACGCTGCTGGTGGAGCACCTGTCCGCCGCGCGACCGGACGACGGGCTGCTCGGCGAGGACGGAGCGCAGCGCGTCTGCCAACCGGTGGTCCGGGCGCTGCGCACCCGCCCGGACGTGGTCGGGGTCGTCCCCGCCGGTCCTCGCCTGCTGCCGGAGCTGCTGGTGGCGGCCGGCATCGCGCCCGACCGGGTGTGCTCGCTGGCCTAACTAGCGGCTAGCCGACCGCGACCGCAACGGGCGATGCGAAGACGGCACGCGCCGCTGCGGCCGGCCGCCGCTCCCCGACGAAGATTTCCTCCCGGTCCCGCTCGGACATGCCGCCCCACACGCCATATGGCTCGTGCACCGACAGGGCGTGCGCGGCGCACTCGGCCAACACCGGGCAGCCGGCGCAGATCGCTTTGGCCGCCGCCTCCCGGGACGAGGCACGGGAGCCCCGCTCGCCCTCCGGGTGGAAGAACAGTTCGCTGTCCTGATCGCGGCAGGCCCCCACCAACTGCCATGCCCAGGTGTCGAAGGAGGGTCCGGGCAGTTGTCGAGCGTCGGCCATAGCCATATTCGGCTCTCCAGAGTGATTGCGCGGGCACGCAGAGTACATCTACGCCGTAGTCATGGGACGACAACATCCGCCGTATGTCAAGACCTGGCACTCGGCTTTTCCAAACCCGCACGCAACGAAGGGGCCGGCATGATCGCAGCGGCGCGGGCGGCGCAAAGCCGTAGCGGCCCGACCATGACAGTGAGTGCCGCGGATCCGTGGGTTAACGCCGGGTTAACGCGAGTTAACGCAAGGTGCGCAGGCTCGTCAGGAGCAGGTCGAGGCCTTGCTCGAGCTCCGCCGCGCCGTCATAGCGGGCCAGCGCGCTCGACAGCGCCCGCAACCGGGGGAACTCCCGTACCGGCAGCCGATGCAGACCCAGTCGCAGCAGGTCGTCGGTCTCGTCCGGGTTGTCCACCAGGGCTTGCAGCTCGTTGAGGACGTGGCCGTACAAGAATCCGGTGAACGATCGGTAGGCTCGCAGTGCGACGGGGGCCGAAAAGCCCGCCTTGATCAGGAGCTCGAGGAAGTCCTCCAGCGGTCGCAGGGTGCTCAGCGGACGAAGGCTCAGTGGAGTGGTCAGCGGCTGGGTGACCAGCAGTGGGACGACGTTGGGATGCGCCAGCACCAGCCCCCGAAACGCCCGGGCGACCGCCCGCAGCTCCCCTTCCCAGTCCGGGCTGTCCGGCTGCACCACCAGCTCGGCCAGCACCAGCTCGGCCAGGCCGTCAAGCACGGCGGCTTTGTCCGCGGTATGCCGGTACAGCGACATGGGGTCGCGGCCAAGCGCCCGGGCCAGCTGCCGCATGGACAGGCCGTCGACGCCGTCGCGGTCGACGATTTCCAGGGCGGCGGTGAGCAAGCGTTCCCGGGATAGCGGCGCCTGCAGGGGCGCGGCGCCAACCCCGGCCGCCGTCGCCGACCCGCGTCCACGCCACAGCCGGCTTCCCGGTCTGTCGGTGCTTCTGCGGGTGACCATCCAGGCCCTTGCCCTCGACGTGCTACCGACGATACGTCCACGGGGCAAGCCCACGGGGGAAGCCGACGAGGGCGCTGACGAGATAGACGCCCTACTCGCCCAGTGCAGCGGGGGGCCTCAGCGAACCACGAGCACCGGGCAGGCAGCGAGATGGATCACTTTGTGGGCGAGGCTGCCGAGCAGGAGTCCGGTCAGCTCCCCACGGCCACGCGACCCCAGCACGATCAGCCCGGCACCGAAGGTCTCCGCCGCGTCGAGCACCTCGCGGGCCGTGGAGCGGTACACGCTGGACCGCACCTCCCCCCGCACCTGGGCGCCCACGGCCGTCAGTTCAGCGACGACCCCTTCGACCAACTCATGGGCCTCCTGCCTGGACTCGGCCGGCACTACCGTCATCCCGGCGACGGCCTCCTGGACATGAAGCACGAGAACCTCGCCGGCACCGGCTTTCACCAAGTCGACGGTTGCGGCCACGGCCTTGTCGGCGTACTCCGAGCCGTCGACCGCGAGCAGAACCTTCTCCAGCATGCCTACCCCTTCGACCAACGGACCACCCGGCACCGCTGCGAGTGCATGGCGGCGATCATGCCACCTCGGGTCTGGCGATTATTGCCGAGGCGGTGCCGCACGGATACCACCGGTTCGGCTGCGAATGTGGTCAAATCCACCATCCCACGACACCGCTCGCTTCCGCCCTCTGGAGCAGCCATGAACCCGCTCGCCACCAAGACCGTCGAGCAGTCGATCCGCGACACCGAAGAACCCGACCATCAGCTCAAGAAGTCCCTCGGGCCGCTCGACCTGACCGTCTTCGGCGTCGGCGTCATCATCGGCACCGGTATCTTCGTGCTCACCGGCAAGGCGGCCGGGGTCCAGGCCGGACCCGCAGTCGCCTTCTCGTTCATCTTCGCCGCGATCGCCTGCGGTCTGGCCGCCCTGTGCTACGCGGAGTTCGCCAGCACCGTGCCGGTGGCCGGATCGGCTTACACCTTCTCCTACGCCAGCCTGGGTGAGATCTTCGCCTGGATCATCGGCTGGGACCTGATCCTGGAGCTCGCTCTGGGCGCCAGCACGGTGGCGGTCGGCTGGTCGACCTACTTCGCGGACGTGATGAAGTCGGCCGGCATCACGATCCCCAAGTCGCTGTACGGCGAGAACCACAACCTCGTCGCCGCCGCCATCGTGCTGCTGCTCACCGCCGTCATCTGCCTCGGCATCAAGGTGTCCTCGCAGATCAACCTGGTGGTGGTCACGATCAAGGTCGCGATCGTCCTGCTGGTCATCATCGCCGGCGCCTTCTACATCAAGACCGCGAACTGGTCGCCGTTCATCCCGCCGAGCGGGTCCAAGGCCGCCGGAGGCGCGTCGTTGACGCCCTCGCTGCTGCAGGACATGGGCTTCTCCCCCGGCGCCTTCGGCATCACCGGCATCTTCACCGCCGCCGCGCTGGTGTTCTTTGCCTTCATCGGCTTCGACATCGTCGCCACCGCGGCGGAGGAGACCCGTAACCCGCAGCGGGACCTGCCGATCGGCATCTTCGGCTCGCTGGCCATCTGCACGACGCTCTACGTGGCGGTGTCCCTGGTGATCACGGGCATGGTCAAGTACACCGAGATCAAGATTAATGCTCCGCTGGCCGAGGCGTTCCGGTCCGTTGGCAAGCCCGGCATCGCCACGATCATCTCGATCGGCGCGCTCGCCGGCTTGACCACCGTGATGATGATCTTGATGCTGGGGCAGAGCCGGGTGTTCTTCGCGATGAGCCGGGACCGGCTGCTGCCCAGCGTGTTCTCCAAGGTTTCGCTCCGGTTCGGCACGCCGTACCGGACCTCGATCGTCACCGGAGTCGTGGTCGCCGTCATCGCCGCCCTGGTGCCGCTCGGGGAGCTCGCCGAGCTGGTCAACATCGGGACGTTGTTCGCGTTCGTCGTCGTCGCCATCGGCGTGGTGCTGCTGCGCCGGTCTCGGCCGGAGCTGCCGCGGGCGTTCCGGTGCCCGGCGGTGCCCTTCGTGCCGATCCTGTCGGTGCTGGCCTCGTTCTACCTGATGCTGAACCTGCCGGCCCTGACCTGGGAGCGGTTCGTCATCTGGATGGCCATCGGCCTGGTCATCTACGTGTTCTACGGCGCGCGCAAGAGCCGGCTGGCCACGGCAGCGGAGACCGGCTACAACACCGCCGAGTACGGCGGCGAGGCGGCCGAGATCGCCGGTCGGCAGTCGCGTAGCGGCGCCACGCCAGCGGGCTGACCGGCGCGGTCGGCTGACCGGCGGCGTCGGCAGGCCGGCGGGGTATCAGCGCAGCCGGCGCGCGCCCGAGGTCGGCGTCACCCCGAAGACCTCCGGCGCGCGGAACCCGGCGGCGGCGAAGGCGGCCCGCACGGCGGCGGTCAGCTCCTCGCGCGCCGCCGTCGGCACCAGGGCGAGCGCGCAGCCACCGAAACCGCCCCCGGTCATCCGGGCTCCCACGGCGCCGGCGGCCATCGTGGCCGTGACCGCGGTATCCAGCTCGGGGCAGGAGATCTCGAAGTCGTCGCGCATGGAGACGTGCGACGCGGACAGCATCGGCCCGATCTGGGCGATCTTCCCGGCTCGCAACAGCTCCACGGTCGCCAGCACCCGAGCGTTCTCGGTGACCACGTGCCGCGCCCGCCGCCGCGTCACCGGGTCCAGCTCTGATCCTGCGGCGTCAAGCTGGTCAGGGGTGACGTCCCGCAGCGCCGGCACCCCGAGCACGCGGGCCGCCTGCTCGCAGGAGCGGCGGCGGGCGCCGTACTCGCCGGTGGCGTGGGCGTGGGTGACCCGGGTATCCACCAGCAGCAGCGCAAGGTCGTCGGCGGCGACGTCGAGCGGTACGGCCTGCGCCCGTAGCGACCGGCAGTCGAGGAAGACGGCGTGGCCGGCCTGGGCGAGCAGCGCCGCCATCTGGTCCATCACGCCGACCGGGGCACCGACGACCTCGTTCTCGGCCCGCTGGCCGGCCAGCGCCAGCTCGGTGCGGGACAGCGTCGAGTCGGTTAGGTCGGCGACCGCCAGGGCGACCGCACCTTCCAGCGCGGCGCTGGAGGACAGCCCACCGCCGACCGGGACGTCGGAGTCGACCATGACGTCCAGCCCCGGGACTGCAACCCCCGCCTCGCGCAGTGCCCACACCACTCCCAGCGGGTACGCCGACCAGCCGGACACCACGCCCGGGGCAAGGTCGGCGACCGCGAGCTCCGGCGCCGTACCTTCCTGCCTCGACCAGCACCGCAGCTGGCCGTCGGCCCGTCGGCCCACTGCCACCAGCGCCTCGCGGTCGATGGCGAACGGCAGCACGAAGCCGTCGTTGTAGTCGGTGTGCTCACCGATCAGGTTCACTCGGCCCGGGGCGGCCCACACCCCGTCCGGGGACCCGCCGGTCTGCTCGGCGTAGCTAGTGGCGACTGCGTCGGCCCGCTCCATCGTGCGGCTCACCGCGCGTCCACGACGCGGACCACCCACGCCGGCGCAGCCTGATCGCGCATGGTCGGCCAGGCTACTGGCTGTTCCGGCGAGGCGGTCCGGCGAGACGGTCCGGCGAGGCGCTTCCGGCGAGACGCTTCCAACCCGCCGTACCGTGGGTTAGTTTGTCGGGTCGAAGGCAGGTGGCGGTGATCACTGTCCAGGCGGCCGCCCAGCGCGAGCTGCGGTCCGACGAGGTGCTGGTCTTCGACTGGCACCACGTGGCAATCTGCTGTGCCGGCGCCGGGGAGACGTCACTGCGCGCCGCGCCCGGCACGAGCATCGCCGGTTCATCGACGTACCGGCTGCTGCCCGGCGATCCCGTTGCCCCGGTCTACGCCCACCGGCAGGCCTATCCGCACCTGGTCGACCGGGACGTCACCATCGACGCTCGGCGCTTGTTCGGGCGCCGGCAGTTCCGCTCCAACCTGCCAAGTGACTTCGGACTGCGCGCCAGCCTCGGTCGGCTGCCGGCCCAGCCGTCTTCCCCCACCCCCCGCGGAGGTGTCCGATGAGCTCCGAGCTGCGTACCGACGACCGGTCCGGTGACCAGCTGGCCGACCGGCCCGGCGGCCGGTCCCGCATCGGCCAGACGATCGTGTGGGTGCTGGTCGCGGTCGTCGGCGCGACCGCCTGGGGAGTGCTGGCGCTGGTCCGGCACGAACGGATCTCGGCGCTCTGGCTACTCGCCGCCGCGCTGGGCTCCTACGCCATCGCCTACCGCTTCTACGCGCGGTTCATCGTCCGCCGGGTGCTGGGAGTCGACGACACCCGGGCCACGCCGGCGGAACGGTTGGAAAACGACATCGACTTCCAGCCGACCGACCGGCGGGTACTCTTCGGACACCACTTCGCCGCCATCGCGGGCGCCGGCCCGCTCGTGGGTCCGGTGCTGGCGGCCCAGATGGGCTACCTACCGGGCACGATCTGGATCGTCGCCGGCGTGATCTTCGCCGGTGCGGTGCAGGACATGGTGACGCTGTTCTTCTCCATGCGCCGCGACGGCAAGAGCCTCGGGCAGATGGCCCGCGAGGAGATCGGACCGGTCGGCGGGGCCGCCGCGCTGCTGGCCGTCTTCACCATCATGATCATCCTGTTGGCGGTGCTCGCGCTGGTCGTGGTCAACGCCCTGGCCGCCTCGCCGTGGGGCACTTTCTCGATCGCGATGACCATCCCGATCGCGCTGCTCATGGGGTTCTACCTGCGGGTGCTGCGACCCGGCCGGGTGATGGAGACCACGGTGATTGGCGTCGCCCTGCTGCTGCTGGCCATCGTTGCCGGCGGTTGGGTGCAGGAGTCCAGCTGGGCGAGCGCCTTCACGCTGTCGGCGAAGGCGCTGGTCATCTGTCTGGTGGTCTACGGCTTCTTCGCCTCCGTGCTGCCAGTGTGGATGCTGCTGGCGCCGCGGGACTACCTGTCGACCTTCATGAAGATCGGCACGATCGGCCTGCTGGCGATCGGCATGCTGTTTACCCTGCCGGTGCTGCACAACGAGGCGATCACGAAGTTCGCCACCAACGGCAAAGGTCCGGTCTTCGCCGGCTCGCTGTTCCCGTTCGTCTTCATCACGATCGCCTGCGGCGCACTGTCGGGCTTCCACTCGCTGATCGCTTCGGGCACTACCCCAAAGATGATCGAGAAGGAGTCGCAGATCCGGCTGATCGGGTACGGCGGGATGCTCGCCGAGTCCTTCGTCGCCATCAGCGCCATGATCGCCGCTTCGGTGCTCGACCAGGGCCTCTACTACGCGATCAACGCTCCGGCGGGCGTGGTCGGCGCGACGGCCCAGACCGCCGCGACCGCCGTCACCAACCTCGGGTTCCCGATCACCCCGAACGCGCTGACCGCGGCCGCCGCACAAGTGCAGGAAAAGACCCTGATCGCCCGAACCGGAGGGGCGCCCACGCTGGCGGTCGGGATGTCGGAGATCTTCTCCAGCGCCTTCGGGGACACCCTCAAGGCCTACTTCTACCACTTCGCGATCATGTTTGAGGCGCTGTTCATCCTGACCACGGTGGACGCCGGCACCCGGGTCGGCCGCTTCATGCTGCAGGACACGCTCGGCAACGTTTGGAAGCCGATGGCTCGGGTGTCCTGGTGGCCGGGCGTGTGGTCCACCAGCGCCGTCGTCGTCGGCGCGTGGGGTTACTTCCTGTGGACCGGCGTCACCAACCCGCTCGGCGGGATCAACCAGCTGTTTCCGCTGTTCGGCATCGCCAACCAGCTGCTGGCCGCGGTAGCCCTGGCGGTGTGCACCACGTTGTTGATCAAGCACGACAAGCTCAAGTACGCGTGGGTCACCGCAATCCCGCTGGCCTGGGACACCTTGGTGACCCTCACTGCCAGCTGGCAGAAGATCTTCTCCGCTGATCCGGGTCTCGGGTTCTTCGCCCAGCGCGACCGCTTCCAGACTGCGCTGGACAAGGGCACAGTGCTCAAGCCCGCGAAGAACATCGCCGACATGCACGCGGTGGTGACGAACTCCACCGTCGACGGCGTGCTCTCGGCGCTGTTCGCCGGACTGATCGTCATCGTGCTGCTCGACGCCGTCCGGGTCTGCATAAAGGCGGCCCGGACCCGCGGCGGGTTGCCGACCGCGGAGGCACCTTACGTCGAGTCGCATATCGTCGCGCCGGCCGGACTGATCCCCACCGCCGAGGAGCGGCGGGTGTTGGCCGGGACCGGGGCCGGTAGTGGGTCGGGAACTCGGGGGGCGCACCCGTCGTGACTATCGGCTGGGCCGGCACCGCCCTGCGCGGCATCCGCTGGTACCTGCGGGAGGCCACCGGCGAGTCGGCGTACGACTCCTACGTCACGCACGCTCGCCGGGAGCATCCCGATGCGCCAGTGTTGCCGCGGCGGGACTTCGAGCGGGTCCGCCAGGACGCCCGGGCGAGCCAGACCCGGGCGCGCTGCTGCTGAGCTGGCCCTACCGTCAGGACGCCGCAGCGGCGTCCGCCTGCTCGCCGCGGTGCACCCGGGCGAAATACGTCGTCACCGTGGTGATGACGGCGATCAGCGGTACGGCGACGATGGCACCCGGGATGCCGGCGATGATGCTGCCGGCGGTGATCCCGAAGGCCACCGCCAGCGGGTGCAGGTGCACCGCCCGGCCCAGCACGAGCGGCTGCAGGATGTGGCCTTCCAGCTGCTGCACGGCCAGCACCACGGCCGCGATGATCAGCGCCACTGCCGGCCCCTTGGCGACCAGGGCCACGAGTACGGCGGCGATGCCGGCGACGGTGGCGCCCACCAGTGGGATGAAAGCGGCCAAGAAGGTCAGCAGCGCCAGCGGCACGACCAGCGGCGTCCCAGTGAGCAGCAGGCCCAGTCCGATGAACACCGCGTCCACGGTGGCCACCAGGATCGTCCCCCGGATGTAGCCGGTCAGGGTCCTCCAGGCTCGGGTGCCGGCCTCGTCAACCTCCGGTCGCACGTGTGCGCTGAACAACCGGAGCACCCAGCGCCAGATGCGCTCGCCGTCGAAGAGCAGGAAGAACGTCGTGAACAACACCAGTACGGTGCCACCCAGGACCTCCAGCGCCGTCCGGGCGCCCTGCACCGCGCCCGTCGCCAGCCGCGACTGGTTGTCCCGGATGGCATCCCGGATCTGGCCGCGGTAGCGGTCGATCTGTTGCTGGTCGACGCTCGCCGGCCCGGTGACCAGCCAGTTCTGCACCTTGTCGATGCCGCCGCTGACACTGGTCTGCAGTTGGGTGATGTCGTGGCCGGCCTGCCGGGAGGCCAACGTGCCCACACCGGCCAGCAGCAGGACTAGGCCCAGAACGGTAACCGCGGCCGCCAGCCCTCGCGAGGCGCCGGCCCGGCGCAGCCGGCTCGTCACCGGCCACAGCAAAGCGCTGATCAGCAGGGCCGCGAACACCGCCAGGGCGATCAGCTGGAGCCGGGCGAGCAGCAGGCCCAGCAGTACGACGGCGGCCGTCACGATGAGGATGCGCAGGCTCCAATCGGAGGCGGCGCGCAGCAGCGGCGGAGCCATGGTGCTGGGAGCGCGGCGCGCGCCGGGACTCGCTTCGCCGCCGGCACTCGCCCGTTCGCCGCCGTCGCGCGGTCCGGCGTCCGCTTGCCGGTCGCTGACCGGAGGGCCGGCGGGGGCAGTCGTCGCCCCCGGTCGGCTCAGGGTGTGCTGAGCGTCAGCTGACATGCCGCACATTCTGCGGCAGGTTCCGGGTGCCGACGACTGGGCGGCACCGCACGCCGGTCAGCGAGAGCGAGCTCGCCGGCGACGCAGGAACACGAAGAGCACGGTCATCGCGCCGCCGGCCATTGCCACCCGGTCCCAGCGGACCGTCTTGCGCGCCGGGTCCCAGGCGGCGACCCCGGCGTAGCCGGGGTCGGCCGGCAAGGTCCCCGCCGAGTCGCCAATCGGCTCGCCGGCGGTGGCGCCCGGATTCCAGGCGGCGTCGGGGTCGTGCACCGGCGGCCGGGCAGCCGGCAGCCGGCTGGCCAGGCCAGCCGGCAGCCGACCGGTCAGGTCCGCCGGCAGCCGGCTGGAAAGGTCGGCGGATGCGCTTCCGGCCCGCTCGCGGAACGCTCCGGCCTTCTCGAGCAGCACCTCGCTCTTGGCCCGGAGCACCTCGCCCTGCTGCCGAGCGGTGAGCTTCACCTTGTACGCGCTCCGGTTGGCGACGTTTTTCGGACTGACCCTCTGGGCGATGGCATCGACCGTCTCGGCCAGTTCGCGGCGGGTCGCCTCGATCTCGCGCTGGATCGCCTTCGGGTTCGAACCGCTCGCAGCCACGTCCGTCGCCTCCTCGTCGTCACATTGTCCGGTTGGCCGTTCTCGGGGGTGGCAGCGCCATGCCCGTCGAGGCATACCCGTCGAGCGCCATGCCCAGCCTGGCAGATCAGCGGCCGGCGGCGTGACCCGGGCTCAGCTGGCCGGTGCCACCGTCGGCGACGCCGCGCATCGCCAGGCTGTGGGCGGTGTTGATGAGCGCGACGTGGGAGAAGGCCTGCGGGGTGTTGCCGGCCTGTCGCCGTGCCTTCGGGTCGTACTCCTCAGCGAGCAGGCCGACGTCGTTGCGCAGCGCCAGCAGGCGGTCGAACTGCGCCCGGGCCTCGGCGCCCCGACCGGAGCGGGCGTAGTTGTCCACCAGCCAGAAGCTGCAGGCCAGAAATGCCGCCTCAGTGCCGCTCAGGCCGTCAACCCCGTGCTGTTCGCCGGAAGAACCGCTCGGACCGCCACCCGGGGCGTTGCCGGTGGAGTAGCGGTAGACCAAGCCGTCGTGCTGCAGCTGCTGCTCGATCGCCGCCACCGTGGCGACCATCCGCTCATCCGTTGCCGGCAGGAAGCCGACCAACGGCATCATCAGCACCGCGGCGTCCAGCTCGCGGCCGCCGTAGTACTGGGTGAAGGCTCCCAGCTCGGCATTCCAGGCCTGCTCGAGCACCTCGGCATGGACGGTGTCGCGCAGCTCTCGCCAGCGCTCGACCGGTCCATTGCAGCCGTACTCCTCCACCGCCCGCACCGCCCGGTCGAAGGCCACCCACACCATGAACCGGGAGTGGGTGAAGTGCCGATCCTCGCCGCGGACCTCCCACAGCCCCTTGTCCGCGCGCTGCCAGTTCGCGGTGAGGAAGTCGAGCAGCGCCAGTTGGACCGGCCAGGAGAAGTCGTCCTCGGCGATGCCGGCCTCGCGCGCCTGGTGCAGGGCGTTGAGCACTTCGCCGTAGACGTCGAGCTGGAACTGCTTGGCCGCCGCGTTGCCCACCCGGACCGGTCGCGATCCTTGGTAACCGGCCAGCCAATCCAGTTCGTACTCGGGCAGCTGACGCTCGCCGGCCGCGCCGTAGACGATCTGCAGGTCCTCCGGGTCACCGGCGATGGCTCGCAGCAGCCACGCCCGCCAGGCCTCGGCTTCCTCGCGGTAGCCGGAGATGAGCAACGACCACAGCGTCAGCGTCGCGTCCCGCAGCCAGCAGTAGCGGTAGTCCCAGTTGCGGTCGCCGCCGAACTCCTCGGGCAGCGAGGTGGTCACGGCCGCGACGATGCCGCCGGTGGGGGCGTAGGTCAGCGCCTTGAGGGTGATCAGCGAGCGAACCACCGCGTCCCGGTCGGGGCCTTCGTAGGTGCACCGAGATGCCCACTGCTGCCAGAACCGGGCGGTGCGCTCGATCTCCCGGCTGGCGTGGTGGTAGTCCGGAATCTTCTCGACCGAGGAGAACCACACCATCGTGAACGACAGCGACTCCCCGGCGGAGACCGCGAACTCCGCCAGGTGCCGGCGCTCGTGCCCTTCGGGCAGCAGGTCACCCCGCAGGCAGACCGCGTCCGGACCGGCCACCGCGAGCAGGCACTCCTGGCCGCGCCGGTCCGTCGTCCGCCGTACCCAAGGGGTGGCCGAGCCGTAGACGAACCGCAGCACGAAGCGCATGCTCATCTCGACCCGGCCGGAGACGCCCTCGACCAGCCGGACGACGTCGGCGTGCTGATCGCGCTCGGGCATGGCATCGACGACCCGGACGACGCCCGACGGCGTCTCGAACTCCGTCTCCAGCACCAGCGTCTCGTGCCGGTAACGGCGGCGGACCGCCACGACCGGCCCACTCGGCGCGATCTGCCAGCGACCGTTGTCCTCGTCGCCGAGGATCGCGGCGAAGCAGGCTCCGGAGTCGAACCGGGGCAGGCAGAGCCAGTCGATCGAGCCGTCCCGGCCGACCAGCGCCGCGGTGTGCTCGTCACCGATGACGGCGTAGTCCTCGATCGCCAGCGCCATTGCTGCCTCCCTTCCGCCCGAGTCGCTTGGCAAGCTTAGGAAGCGCCCAGCCGGTGAACCCGGTGCGTCAACACGGTCGATCGCGCCGACACCGACGGTCGTGGCAGGACTTCCGTCCCGCGATGAAGGAAATCCGCTTCGCCGGGTGCCGCGGCTACGAGGCTCAGCATGCCAAGCGCTACCACGACGTCGACGCTCCTTTGGGGTGACGCTTGCGACGAGGGTGACGCTTGCGACGAGCCAAGACACCGATCAACTGGCGGGCGAGATGCTCGGGGAGCTGCCTCGTCGAGGCTGGCCGTCAGGAGGCAATGAGCCGCCAGGCGGCGGCGAGCAGCAAA
>JADGOU010000294.1 GCA_017882835.1 Frankiaceae bacterium
CCGCGGTGATGTCCTCGGTGAGCCGGGTCAGTCGCCGGGTCTGGGTGCGCAGCACCGCCAGGCTCGCCGGCTCGAGGGCGACGACGCCGTCCTCGAGCCCGTCGAGGTAGGCATCCAGGGTGGCGAGCGGGGTGCGCATCTCGTGCCCGAGGTCCGCGAGCAGCCGCCGCCGGGTCGTCTCGATCGACCCCAGCCGCCCCGCCATCTCGTTGAACGAGCCGGTCAGGGTGGCGAACTCCGGGCCGAGCGCAGCGGGTGGCACCCGGACGTTGTAGCAACCACTGGCCAGCTCCTGGACGGCCCGGGCCAGGCGGCCCACCGGCCCGGCGATGCGCCGGGCGACATAGGCCGAGACGGCCAGCGCCGTGGCCAGTGACGCGACCAGGGCGACGCCGATGGAGATCGCGCTGGCCGAGCTGAAGGCTTCCTCGACGTGCCGGCTCGTCTCGGCCGGGACGACCCCGGCGGCCCGGTGGAGATGGGCGTGGAAGATGGCCGGACCGACCGCGGCCGCCACCGCCCACAGCGTCAGCGCCGCCACGCCCGCGGTGAGCGTCTGGGCGAGAAACAACCGGGTGCCCAGGCCCGGCTCCGGGCGCCGGGTTGTCACTGGCCCTCGCCCATCCGGTAGCCGACGCCGCGGACGGTGCGCACGAACCGGCCGTCGTTCGGGTCGTCGTCGAGCTTGCGGCGCAGGTGCCCGATGTGCACGTCGACCAGGTGCTCGTCCCCGACCCAGCCCTCGCCCCACACGGTGTCGATGAGCTGGCGACGGGTGAACACCAGCGTCGGCCGGCCGGCGAGTGCGGCCAGCACGTCGAACTCGGTGCGGGTCAGCTCCATGGCCGTTCCGCCCAGGCGCGCCTCCCGGCCGGCGAGGTCGATGGTCAGCGGCCCGAACTGCAGGTGAGCCGTCTCCTGGGCCGTGGAGACCCGTGGGCGGCGAAGCAGGACGTGCACCCGGGCGAGGAGCTCCCGTGGGCTGAACGGCTTGGTCATGTAGTCATCGGCCCCCACCGACAGGCCGATCAGCTTGTCCACCTCGTCGGTCCGGGCCGTCAGCATGATCACGTAGCAGTCGGTGAAGGTGCGCAGCTGCCGGCACACCTCGATCCCGTCCAGGCCGGGCAGGCCGAGGTCGAGCACGACCACGTCCGGGGCCCGGTCGCGGGCGGCCTGCACCGCCGCCGGGCCGTCGAAGGCCAGCGACACGCTGAAGCCGTCCCGGGTCAGGTAGTCCGCGACGAGCCGCGCCAGCGGCTGCTCGTCGTCGACGACCAGGAGGTGGCGGGGCTGCTGGGCGAAGTCCATGGCTCCATCCTGATGCGCGCCGCGACGCCAACCACGCGGCCACTCCTGATCAGCCTCGGGTGCGCGGGGGAGCGGGAAACGAGCTTCATCGAACCTTCATCGAATTCCCGCGGTAACCATCAGGAAGTGTGCCGAAGGTGATGACGGCAGTTGCCCCAGCAAGCACCGACCCGGGGAGGAGACCACGGTGACGCGCACCGACCCACCCGCGCCGGGGGAGGCGACCGTCATCACCGTGGTCAGGGCCCCGGCCTGCCATCTCTGCGAGGACGCCACCGCCGCTCTGGGTGAGCTCGGCCGCAAGTTCCCGGTTCGGGTGCAACTGATGGAGGCCGGTGAGCCAGACGGGGCGGCGCTGGTGCGCCAGCACCGGGCACCGATGTTCCCGCTCGTCCTTCTCGACGGCGTCTTCTTCAGCTCCGGCCGGTTGCCGCGCAAGAAGCTGGCCAAAGCCCTCGCCGCCGCCCGCAGCGCCGCGGTCGTGGCCTAATGGGGGCCAGCCTGCTGAGCACCGGCAGTATCCTGGCCGCGTTCTTCGCCGGCGGCGTGGCGCTGTTCGCGCCGTGCTGCATCGTCTTTCTCGCCCCGTCGTATCTGGCCGGGGCGGCAAAGAACCGGCGCTGGCGGCTGTTGCCGCTCACCTTCGTCTTCGCCGCCGGCCTGGCGCTGGTGCTGGTGCCGATCACGCTGGGAATGAGTCTGGTCGCCGCCACGATCAGCAATTACCACGCGCCGCTGTACTACGCCGGCGGGGCGCTGATGCTGACGCTCGCGGCGTACTCGCTGACCGGGCGGATGTGGAGCCTGCCCGCACTGTTGCGCGCCCCGGACACCGCCCGCGGCGACTCGGGAAGCTTCTTCGCCCTCGGCGTGTTCTCCGGCATCGCCTCCTCCTGCTGCGCGCCGGTGCTGGCCGGGGTGATGACGCTCTCGGCGCTGTCCGGCTCCCCGATCGGCGGGGTGGCGCTCGGCCTGGCCTACGTGCTCGGCATGACCTTCCCGCTGTTCGTGCTGGCCCTGGCCTGGGACCGGTTCCGCCTCGGCGAGCGACGCTGGATGCGGGCCCGGCCGGTGCGCCTGCACCTCGCCGGCCGGGTGCTGGCCACCAACACCGTCAACGTCGCCGTCGCGGTGCTCTTCGCGGCCATGGGTGGCTTCGTCATCTACCTGGCGGGCACCGGCACGATGACCGGCGGTCCCGGCTTCCAGGTCGCCATCGGCCGGCTCCTGACCCGGGTGTTCGCCCGGATCGAGGTCTGGACCGCCCCGGTGCCGCAACCGATCCTCGGCCTGGGGCTGCTGGCTCTCGCCGCGGTATTCATCGTCGCGACGCTGCGCGACCGACGCCGGCCGGCACCGGAGGAAGCGCACGCAGCGGATTCAGCCCACCACCCCCACGACACCACCACCGTGTGAGGAACGTCACCATGACCAGCAGAACCGCTCCCCACCGCGGCGACGCCCATCGCCGCGAGGCGCTCGCCGCCGTCCGAAAAGCGCAGTCGCGTCGGGCCCGGCGCCGCAACCTGGTCGTGACCGGAGTCGTGCTGGCCGTCATCGCCGCCGTTGTCACCGCCATGATGCTCACCTCGCGGCCGTCGTCATCGACCGCGACCAAGGCCGCCCCGGACTTCACCCTCACCGACACCGCCGGCAAGTCGGTGCACCTGGGCGACCTTCGGGGCCACAACGTGGTCCTGTACTTCTCCGAGGGCGCCGGCTGCGGATCGTGCCTGCAGCAGATGGCCGAGGTCGAGAAGGCCAAGGCCGCGTTCGATGCGGCGGACGTGACGGTGTTGCCGGTCGTGATGAACACCCGCGAGCAGATCGTGAAGGACATGGCCACCTACGGCGTCACCACGCCATTCCTGCTCGACGATGGCCGGGTCGCCAAGGCCTACGACACCCTGGGCAAGGGCATGCACGCCGGCCTGCCCGGCCACAGCTTCGTTCTAGTGGACAAGGACGGGGTGCAGCGCTGGACCGGTGAGTACCCGTCGATGTTCCTGGCACCCTCCGACCTGCTCACCCAGGTCCGCCAGCACCTGCCGGCCTGACTGGGCAGTTCCAACGGTTGCTCGTCACCGACGCACCCAGTGCGGCTCATGTAGATGCCGCCCATGGACATTCGCGGAAGCCTCGATGCGAACTCTTGCGCCCCAAGCCACTGTCGTCACCTCAGATGTGCGCAGCAGCTACCTCCGACGGTCCGCCAGCCATCTGACCCTGCCTCGCTCTGGAGCTCGCATGCCTTCGTCCCCCTCGCCGACCGACACCCCGGTCGATCCCGCAACGTCGGGTGGCGGTGAGCCCGGCCGGTACAGTCGCCGCCGGTTCCTGACGATCGCCGGCGTCGGGGTTGGCGCCGTCGCCGTCCCCGGCACAGCCGGGGTTGCCAAGTACCGGGTTTGATGGAGACGTGGATCTCCCGCGGAGCAGGGTGCTGAGCGGGTGTGGTGTGGTGGTGCTGGGCGTGCTGGGCCTCGAACTCAACGGGCGGGACAAGGCCGATCTCGCCGTGAAGGCGGCGGTGATTGAACCAGTCCCCGTTCAACCCCAACGGCCAGGCTGGGCTGGTGGTCCGCGCCAGTCGTCATGGAACCTCCACCGTCGCACCTGGCACGCCGGGTGATTTGTGATCTACCGAGAAACCCCGGCACCCGGGGCGTCGGGGTGTCCCCGGGGGTCGGTGTCACAAAATGCTTTATAGCGGGTCAGATAATGCCGACCTGGAGTGACCCGCCGCCGGGGTCGCGGAGGTTCCGAAAACAGCCCCGATGCTGCGCTGCCGGGAGGCGGGCCGGCGTTCGGCGGCCGGTGCCGGCTCCGGTCGGAGGG
>JADGOU010000033.1 GCA_017882835.1 Frankiaceae bacterium
GTGTCGCCGCGCCGCACGGCGACGCCCTGGGTCCGCAGCCGAGCCCGGACACCTAGGCCGTCCGGCACATGCAGCAGCAGGAACGAGGCCGCCGGTCGCGGCACAACGCGGACGCCGGGCAGCGCGCCCAACCGGCCGGCGAGCCACTCTCGGCGCTCGGCCAGGTCGTCCGCCGCAGCCGCCGCCGCGGCGACCGCCCCTGGGCTGCTGCACGCCTGCGCGGCGACCAGAGCCAGCGACGACACCGACCACGGGGGCTGCGCGTCGGCCAACCGGGCTACCAGGTCGGGCGCTGTCAGCAGGTAGCCGACGCGCAGCCCGGCGAGCCCCCAGGTCTTGGTCAGGCTGCGGACGACGACCAGCCCGGGCAGGTCGGCGCGGGTCGCCAGCGACTCGGGCTCCCCCGGCACGCAGTCGGCGAAGGCCTCGTCCACGACGAGTACCCGACCCGGGCGGGCCAGCGCGGCAACTACGTCCGCCGGATGCAGCACCGACGTCGGGTTGGTCGGGTTGCCGAGCACCACCAGGTCGGCGTCCGCTGGCACCAGCGTGGGGTCCAGTGTGAACGGTTCGGAGAGCACGACCCGGCGTACCGGCTGCTCGGCCGCCCGCAACGCCGCCTCCGGGGCGGTGAACGACGGGTGCACGCACACGGCGAGCCGGGGCCGCAGCGCCCGGGCAAGCAGCACGAAGGCCTCGGCCGCGCCGGCCGTGAGCAGCACCTCGGCGGGACGGCGCCCGTGCCGGGCGGCGACCGCGGCTCGGGCCGGCACGGGGTCGGGATAGCGGCCGAGGGTGTCCAGGGCCGCGGCCAGCCGGGCCTGCAACCACGTCGGCGGCCCGGGTAGCCGGACGTTGACCGCGCAGTCCACCAGGTCGGGCGTCACCTCGGCGTCGCCATGGTGGCGCAGGTCCAGCGCCGGGCTCACTGGGGCCCGGCGTGGGTGTGGGTGTGTCCCGGGTCGTCGGGATGGTGGTGCGGGTGCTGCGGCGCGCCGACCCGGGACTCGAAACCGGGCAGCGGCACCCGGTACAGGCAGGTGTCGCAGCTCATCCGGATGTCGCCGTGCACCGCCTCGAGGTAGCGCTCCAGCACCAGGTCGGCCAGCGCGTCGCTGTCGCCGATCAGGCCACCGCAGCGCACGTCGAGCTCCGGGTGCTGCGCTCCGTACGCGCCGGCCTGCTCGACCACCCGGTCGGGCAGCACACCCGGCAGCAGGAAGTAGGGCAGGACGACGATCCGTCGGGCGCCCAGGCGGCGGCAGCGCTCCAGCGCCGCGGGCACGCCAGGCTCGGCCAGGCTGACGAAGGCGTACTCGACCGCGCCCAGGCCGCGGCCCTCCCAGAACAGCCGGGCCACCTTGGCGATCTCCGCGTTCGCATCCGGGTCGGTCGACCCGCGCCCCACCAGCAGCACGGTCGTGTCGGCCGCGGCGCCCGGCGGCAGCACCGCGTCGAGGCGCTCGGCGAGCAGGGCCAGCAGGGTCGGGTGCGGGCCGAGCGGGCGGCCGTAGCAATAGCAGATGCCAGGGTGGCGCTGCTGCTCGCGGGCGAGTGCCGCCGGGATGTCGCCCTTGGCGTGCCCGGCCGCCACCAGCACCAGCGGTACGACGCCGAAGTGCCGCTCCCCCGCAGCCACGAGCTGGGACACCGCGTCGGTCAACGGCGGCCGGGACAGCTCGATGAACCCGCCGCCGACCGGCAGGCCACCGGCGCGGAAGCGCACCCGATCCACGAGGGCGATGAACTCCGCCACCCCAGCGGCGCTACGGGTGCCGTGCCCGACGACGAGCAGCGCGGGCCGGGACGGCGTACCGGTGGTCATGGAATCTCCGCGGTCATGGGGTCTCTGCGACCAGGTCGGCTTTCGGGAGTTCGGCCTCCGGCAGGTCGGCGTAGAGCAGCGCGTTCACCGCGGCGGCGGCGACCGCGGAGCCGCCCTTCTCCGAGCGGTTGGAAACCGCCGGCAGCCCCGACGCCCGCAGCGCCGCCTTGGCCTCGACCGCGCCGACGAAGCCGACCGGCAGCCCCACCACCAGCGCCGGCCGGGCGGGCAGCTCGAGCAGCTCGGCCAAGGCGGTCGGGGCGTTGCCGACCACCCAGACCGCGCCCGGCCCGACCTCGGCCAGGGCTCGGCGGATCGCGGTGGCCGAGCGGGTGCGGCCCGGGTCGGCGACGGTGTCCCGGACCCGGCAGACGACGTCGCGGGCGGTGATGCCGGCGGCCACCATCTCGGCGTCGGCCACCACCGGGGCGCCGGCCGCCAGCGCCGCGACCCCGGCGCGCAGCGTGGACTCCGCGCAGACCAGGTCTTCGACGTAGTCCAGGTCGGCGCTGGCGTGCACCACCCGCTCGACCACGGCGCGGGTCAGCGGCGGCAGGTGCGTCAGGTCCACCCGGGCGCGCAGGATGGCATGGGACCGGGCTTCGATCGGATGCACGGCGCGGGTCACGGCGCACTCCCCGGGCCAGCCTCCAAGCGCGCCAGCCGGTCGGCGACCCGGCCGATCCGCCAGTACGCCGCGGCCGCGGCCCAGGTCAGCAGGAAGGCCCCGACGACGACGTAACCGAGCACCTGGAAGTGATCGCCGATGCCGGCGTACGCCGCCAGGGGGCCGCCCCAACCGGTGGCGTCGGTGAGCAGGGCAGCCAGGTACACGGTCCCGACGAACACGGCGACGACCACTGTCATCACCGTCGTGGTCAGGTTGTAGTAGAGCCGGCGGGCAGGGTGCTCGAAGGCCCAGGAGTAGGCCCGGGCCATCAGCACGCCGTCGAGGGTGTCCAGCGTGGACATGCCGGCGGCGAAGAGCAACGGCAGCGCGAGTACGGCGGCCAGCGGCGGCCGACCGCCGACGGCCGCCCCGGCGGACAGGGCCAGCAGCGCCACCTCGCTGGCCGTCTCCAGCCCCAGCCCAAAGAGCAGACCGACCGGGAACATGTGCCATGACGAGCGGATCAGCGTGCGAGCTCGGCCGCCGAGCAGCCGGTTGAACAGGCCGCGGTCGAGCAACTGGCGGTCGATCTCGGCTGCTTCGACCGCCTCGTCGCGGGCGACCCGGCGCCAGAGCCGGACCACCCCGGCGAGCACCGTCGCGTTCAGCCCGGCCACCAGCAGCAGGAAGCCGGCGGCCACGGCCTCGGCCACAACCGCGCCCACTGTCCGGAACGTCGACACCCCGGACGTGGTGGCCGCCCCGGTGACGATCGCGATCAGCACGGACAGCGCGAGCACCACCGTCGAGTGGCCAAGGGAGAAGAAGAAGCCGATGCCGACCGGCCGCCGGCCGCGGGCCAGCATCAGCCGGGTGGTGTCGTCGATGGCGGCGATGTGGTCGGCGTCGAAGGCGTGCCGCAGGCCGAGGGAATAGGCCAGCACGCCGGCGCCGGCCAGGCCGCCCGCCGCCGGCAGGCTCGCACCGGCGGACAGGTAGAGCGCAATCCCGGCCAGGTGCAGGCCGATCACCACCCCGAGGATGGCGACCAGCCGGCGCCGGCGTCCCCGCGGTCCGTCGTCGGCGGCCAGAGATGCGACGGTCGCCGCCGTGGCGGTCACCGGAACACCTCTCGGACGGCGTCCACCGGGCAGACCTCCACGCACTCGCCGCAGCCGGTGCACCACTCGGCAAGGACGACCAGCGGTTGGTTGGCCCCCGAGCGGATGGCGTGCTCCGGGCACGTGAGCAGGCAGGCGCCGCAGCCGGCGCAGCGGGCGCTGACCCGGTATCCGAGGGTTCCGGAGCGGCCGGCCGGCGCGGTCACGACTGCCACCGGTAGCCCCGCGGCGTCACCATCCGGCCGGCCACGACGTGAGAGGTCGAACTGCCGACGACGACGACACTGCGCATGTCGACGTCATATGCCGGGTCATATTCCGGGTCACAATCCGGGCCAGCGGAAAACTCGGCCAGCGTGGTCAGCAGCACCCGCTGCTCCGGCCGGCTGGCCTCGCGCACGATGCCGACCGGCGTCTGCGGGTGGCGGGCGGCGGCGAGCAGGGCGAGCGCCTTGCCGAGCTGCCAGTCCCGGTCCCGGCTGCGGGGGTTGTAGAAGGTGACGACGAAGTCTCCCGCCGCCGCCGCCTCGACCCGGCGCTCGATCACCTCCCACGGCGTGTGCAGGTCGGACAGGCTAATCGTGGCGGCGTCGTGGCCAAGCGGAGCACCAAGCAGCGCGGCGGCGGCCAGCGCCGCCGTCACCCCCGGTACGCCGACCACGTCGATGTCCGCACCCGCCAGCGCCAGCGCGGGGCTGCCCATGGCGTAGACGCCGGCGTCGCCGCTGCCGAGCAGCGCCACCGCGTGTCCGTCGCGAGCAGCGGCGACGGCGGCGGCGGCCCGCTTCTCCTCGGCGCCGAGCCCGCTGGCCAGCACCCGGGTGCCCGGGCGGAGCAGGTCGCGGACCTGGTCGACGTAGGAGTCCAGGCCGACGACGACACCGGCCCGCACGATCGCGGCCGACGCCCGCGGGGTCATCAGGTCGCGCGCGCCCGGTCCCAGGCCGACCAGAGTGAGCCAACCGCGCGGCGCGTGCCGGGCGACGGCGACGGTGGCGTGCCGACTGACCCGTTTGGCAACGACCAGCTCGGCTCGGCCGCCGGCCAGCGCGGCCGCCTCGGCGACGCTGGGCGTGCCGACGGCGGCGCGGACCACCTCGCTCGGGTTGGGTACGGCGATCGCGGCCAGGCGGTCGGCGGCGTGCCCCGCCAGCGGCCAGCCCCGGCTGCCGGCGGCCGCGACGATGCCGGGCTCGGCGAGCTTGACGTCCACGGTCGCCAGGTGGCCGACGGACAACGGCGAGAGACCGGCTTCGTTCAGCGCGTCATCGACCAGGTCGAGCACCTCGGCCGCGGGGGCGCCGCGACTGGCTCCCACGCCGACGACCAGGCTCGGTGGCCGGTACACCACCGCCGGCCGCGGCGGCTCGATCAGCCGGTCGGTGATGGCGATCAGCGGTGCGGTCGGCTCCGGGTCGGTGGACACGTTGGCCGGCAGCGGCGGCAGCGGCCAGGTGGCGTCGGCGAGCACCGTGACCGGCGTACCGGAAAGCAGCGCGGCACCTACGGCCGCCTGATCGCTGCCCGGCTCGACCCGGAAGCCCAGGTCTGCACCGAAGGTGTCCAACGCAGGGATGCCGGCGGCGTCGCTGGCCGTCGTGATCACCGGCTCGCAGCCCAGGGCCGCCGCCACCCGGGCGGCGAGGGCGTTGGCGCCACCGGCGTGGCCGCCGACGACAGGGACCGCGAACCGCCGCGCCTCGTCCACGCAGACGACACCGGGATCGGTCGTCTTGGTGCCCAACAGCGGGGCGAGCAGCCGAACGCTGGCCCCCACCGCGAGGAAGCAGACCACGCCGTCGCACTCGGTCCAGGCCCGGCGCAGCGCTGCGGCAACCGGCTCGTCGTAGTCGCGGGCATCCGACCAGCGCTGCGCGAGCTCGGCGGCCGCGGACCGGCCCGCCGCGGTGGCCGCGACCAGGCCAATCACCAGTGCCCCCCAGTCATCGCAGCGCTCCGATCACCGAAGCCCCCAGAGCAGGAACACCGGGTTGGTGGCTGCGAGCCGGGTACCGCCGTCCGGCAGCTCGACCAGCCGGGCGGCGCCGAGCTGGGTGCCCTCGACCGCGAAGCCGGCGGCGGCCAGCGCCGCACGGATGGGTGCCACCCGATCCAGCGCGGCCAGGGCGACGACGACCCGCCGCGGCCGGTCCAGGGCGACCACGGCGCGGACCACCTCGACCCCGCCACCGCCGACGAAGACGGCGTCGGGTGCGGGCAGGCCGGCGAAGGCCGCCGGCGCGCGCCCGGGCACGACCCGGACCTCGACGCCGTACGCCGCGGCGTTGGCGCGTACCAGCTCGCACGCCGCCGGGTCGGCCTCCACCGCCACCACGGCCGCACCGAACCGGGCGCACTCCACCGCGACCGAGCCACTGCCGGCGCCGATGTCCCAGACGCACTCGCCGAGGCGGGGGCCGAGGCGGGCCAGCGCCAGCGCCCGGACCTCGCTCTTGGTCACCATCGAGTCGCGGTGCTCGAACGCGGTCTCGGGCAGCGCCCAGCCGGCGGGGGCGGGCGGCGCGCCGGCCAGCCAGCCGGCGGGGCGCTGCATCGAATCCGCGGCGAGGACGACCCCGACGTTCGGCTCCGCCCAGTGGCGGCCGGCCGCGTCCGCGGGCGAGCAGCGCACGACGGACTCGCCCGGCGTACCAAGGTCGGTGCCGATGACCATCGTCCGGTCGCTGCCGGACAGGGCGGCGCCGAGCTCGGCGGGACCGGCGTCTGGACCGGTCAGTACGGCGACCTTGGGGTGAGCGCGGCAGACGTTCACCGCCGGGCCGAGGTCGCGGCCGTGGGCGCTGACCACGACGGCGTCGTCCCAAGCCAGGCCCAGCCGGGCGAAGGCCAGCGCCACCGCGGAGACGGCCGGCAGCACCTCGAAGTCCAGGCCGCGGCGACGCAGCGCGCGGACGATGCCGAAGAAGCCGGGGTCACCGCTGGCCACGACGACGCTGTCACCGTCGTGGGTCGCCAGCGCGTCCAGCCCGGCGGCGAGGTCGCCCAGCACCACCCGACCGGCTCCCGCCGGGACGTCGACCGCTGCCAGGTGCCGGCCGCCACCGACGACCAGGGTCGCTCCGGCCAGCGCGGCGACCGCCGCCGGCGACAGTGCCGACCCGTCCCAGCCGACAACCCGAATCACGCCGACTCCCAGGCCGGGACCGTGGCCGCCACCAGCCGGTCACCGGCGAAGTCGACCATCGCCACCTCGACGTGCAGCCGGCCGTCGGCGAACCGGCCGAGCACCTCGGCCACCCGCGCGCAGAGCAGCCGGCCAGCGGGGTTCAGCACGCCGGCCGTGTCCCACTGCTCGTAGGCGTGCCGGGCGGTGTTGGCCTCGCGGACCGCCTCGACCACGGCCGGGTCGGCGCCAGCCTCGGCGGTGATCCGAATCAGCAGATCCCGGTCGACGGCGCTGCGGGTGTAGTGCGTCATCAGTACGCCGGCGGCCAGCTTGGCGAGCTTGCCCACCATCCCGACGAAGACCATGTCGGTCAGCCCGTGCTCGACCGCCTCCCGGATCGCCGCGCCGGTGAAGTCGCCGACCTCGACGAAGCAGACCTCGGGCAGGTCCGGCAGCAGCCGCATCGCCGCCTTCTCGGTGCGGCCGCCGGTGGCTAGCACGAGGGTGCGCTCCGGCTGCGCCGCCAGCACGCTGACCGCCTGCACGACGCTGGCCCGCCAGGACGCGGTGGAGAACGGCCGGACGATGCCCGTCGTACCGAGGATCGAGATCCCGCCGAGGATGCCGAGCCGGGCGTTGGTGGTCTTGCGCGCCATCCGTTCGCCATCCGGCACGCTGAGGCGCACCCGGACCCCTCGGGCGGACACGTCGACGACATCACCCACGGCTGCGGCGATCTGCTGGCGGGGCACGGGGTTGATCGCCGGGCCGCCGACCTCCAGCCCGAGCCCCGGCTTGGTCACCACGCCGACACCGGCTCCGCCCTCCAGCAGCAGGCCGGGCAGCACGCGCCAGGCCGCGGTGGCGGTCAGGTGCGCACCGTGGGTCACGTCCGGGTCGTCGCCGGCGTCCTTGACCACCACGGCGGTGGCCGAGTCAGCTCCGACGGCGTACGACGCGACCGGCAGCGTCACCCGCCCGCCCCCCGGCAGCGGGGTGTCTACCGTCGCCGGCTGTTCGGCCGTCGACAGCGCGGTGCAGGCGGCCTTGGCGGCGGCCGCCGAGCAGGTGCCGGTGGTCCAGCCGGTACGCAGGGCCGTCGTCCGCACCTTGGCGGTGCGCGGGAGGTCCGGTTCGCGCAGCTTCGGACCCTCGCCTGACGCGGTCACTGGCGATCGGCCTTCAGCTGGGCCCGCGCCCGTGGCTCCGCCCGCCGAAACCCGTGGAAGTGCCCCGGGTGGTAGAGGTGCGAGCGGGTGCCGCCGGCCGCCAGCGCCGGCCCGACCAGCACCAGGGTGTGCTTCCAGAGCTTGGCGTCCTTGACCGTCGCCGCCAGCTCATCGAGCCGACAGTGCACGATCAGCTCGTCCGGCCAGCTGACCTGGTAGGCCACCACGCACGGGGTCTGCGGCGGGTAGCCGCCTTCCAGCAGCTCATCCTGCAGCTGTCCGGACCGCGCGGCCGACAGGAACAGCGCCATCGTCGTGCCGTGCCGGGCGAACTCTCGCACCTCCTCCCCCGGCGGCATTGGCGTCTTGCCGCCGCCGAGCCGGGTCAGCACCACGGACTGCGCGACCTCGGGGATGGTGAGCTCCCGCTGTACGGCGGCGGCGACCGCGGTGAAGCTGGAGACGCCCGGCACGACCTCGGTGCGTAGGCCGAGCTCGGCGCACCGGTCGAGCTGCTCCTGCAGCGCCCCCCACAACGCCGGGTCGCCGGAGTGGATCCGGGTGATGCGGAGCCGCTCGGCGGCGGCCCGGGCGTAGACCGCGAGCACGCCCTCCAGCGGCAGCGCGGCGGAGTCCAGGATCTCAGCGTCGGGTCGGGCATGGTCGAGGACGTCGGGGTGTACCAGGCTGGACGCCCAGATCACGACGTCCGCCGCCGAGATCGCCCTGGCCCCGCGGAAGGTCAACAGGTCGGCCGCGCCGGGACCAGCCCCGACGAAGGTCACGCTGCCCGGCTCGTGAACCACCGCCGGCACGCCCGCCGTCACAACTTCCCCCCGCGGCCAACCCGCCGCGCCGGGACGAGCACCGTCGACAGGTACGGCGCTGACTCACCGGCGTCGACCTCCCCCGCCGGCCGGATGTCTTCACCGGCGAGGCCGAGCCCCGCGCCGTACACGGCGTCGTCGAGCCGGCCGGCATCGGTGAGCAGCCGCAGTACCGCCGGCAGCACCCGGCCGCCCTTGTAGGCCACCACCGTGTCGTGGTCGGCCAGGGCTTGGCGGAGCCGGTCCAGGCCGGCGGTGAGCGGCAGCAGGCCAAGACTTTCCGTGCCTTCGACCAGGACCGTGCCGCTGCGCGCCGCCAGGTCCTGCATCGCGGTGATCCCCGGCACGGTCTCGACCTCCAGGCCCGGGACCAGCGCGGCCACGGTCTGGGCCAGGTACGTGAACGTCGAGTAGATGTTCGGGTCGCCGATGGTGGCGAAGGCCACGGTCGCCCCGGCCGGTGCCAGGTCCGCGACCGCCCCGGCTGGTGCCAGGTCCGCGACCGCGCCGGCCACCTCCCGGCCGGCGGCGTCCCAGGCGGACTCCCGGGCCGCCGACGGCGCTCCGGCCGGCTCGTCCAGCGCGAAGACCACCCGCCGCAGCCGCGGGTCGGCACCGAGGTGGGCGCGCACGACGGCCTCCGCCCGGCCGGGCGTGTCCAGGTCCATCACCGGTAGGAAGACGACGTCGGCCGACCGCAGCACGCGCAGCGCCTTGACGGTCACCAGGTCCGGGTCGCCGGGGCCGACGCCGACACCGACCAGGCGCGAACTCATGCCGCCACCGCCTGCGCCGCGGCCCGTGCTACCAGGTCTCGAGCGACCCGGGGCACACCGGCCCAGTGCAGGTGCAAGTACGACGCGTGCACCCCGCCGAGCAGGAAGCCGTCTGCGCGGCCGGCGACCAGCCAGGCAGGCGGGGCGCTGGCGCTCGGCGTGCAGGCCGTGCGGTGGAACTCGTGCGCCCGCACGTGCACGCCCTGCAGCTGGCCGGCCGCGCCGACCGCGCTGCGGTAGCCCAGCGTCAACCGCTCCGTCATCCGCGCCTCGACCGGCAGCACGCCGCACATCGGCAGCTCGTCCAGGCTGCGAGCCAGGTACAGCAGGCCAGCGCACTCGGCGACCACCGGCGCGCCGCCGGCCGCCAGCGCAGCGACCTCGGTTCGCAGCGGCGCGTTGGCGGACAGCTCGCACGCGTACACCTCGGGGAAGCCGCCCCCGATCACCAGCCCCGCCGTCCCAACCGGCAGCGCCTCGTCCCGCAGCGGGTCCACGGTGACCACCTCGGCCCCAGCGGCCGCCAGCAGCTCGGCGGTCTCGGCGTAGGAGAAGGTGAAGGCGGCGCCGCCCGCGACGGCCACGCGGGGTTGACCGGCAACCGGCGTCCCAACGGCCGCCTCCGCCGACCAAGCCGGCGCGGTCAGCGGCGGGGCCGACCGGGCCAGCGCGAGGATCGCGTCCAGGTCGCAGCTCGCCGCCACCAGCTCGCCGAGCCGGCGCACGGTTGCCACCGCCTCGGCCGACCGCTCCGCCACCGGCACCAGGCCAAGGTGCCGGGAGGGGGTGGCGACCGCGACATCGCGGCGCAGCACGCCGAGCACCGGTACGCCGCTGCCGACCAGCGACTCCCGCAGCAACACCTCGTGCCGGTCCGAGCCGACCCGGTTGAGGATCACGCCGCCCAGGCGCACCTCCGGGTCGTACGTCGCGAACCCATGCACCAGCGCGGCCACCGACCGCGACATCGAGGCCGCATCCACGACCAGCAGCACGGGCGAGTCCAGCAGTCCGGCCACCTGGGCGGTGGAGGCCTCGGCGGTGGCGCCGCGCCCGTCGTACAGGCCCATGACGCCCTCGACCACGGCGACGTCCGCGCCGGCCGCACCGTGCGCGAACAGCGGCGCGACCAGGTCGGTCCCGACCAAGTACGGGTCGAGGTTACGGCCGGGCCGACCGGTCGCCAGCGCGTGGTAGCCGGGGTCGATGTAGTCCGGGCCGACCTTGGCCGGCGCGACCCGCAACCCGCGGGCGGCCATCGCCGCCATCAGCCCGGTCGCGACAGTGGTCTTGCCGGCACCGGAGGACGGGGCGGCCACCACCAGCCGCGGGCTGCTCACCATTCGATCCCCCGCTGGCCCTTCTGGCCGGCGTCCATCGGGTGCTTGACCTTGGTCATCTCGGTGACCAGGTCCGCGGCCTCGATCAGCTCCGGGGGGGCGTCCCGGCCGGTGATGACCACGTGCTGGCGGCCGGGGCGAGTGCGCAGCACCTCGACCACCTCGGCGGTGTCCACCCAACCCCACTTCATCGGGTAGGTGAACTCATCCAGCAGGTAGAGCGTGTAGGTCGCCGCGGCCAGGTCGCGCTTGACCTGCTCCCAACCCTCGCGGGCGCTCTCCGCGCTGTCGGAGATCTGGCGCTGCACCCAGGACCAGCCCTCGCCCATCTTGTTCCAGGTGACCGGGCCACCCGCGCCGGTCTCGGCATGCACCCGGCCCAGTGCCCGCAGCGCGGCCTCCTCGCCGACCTTCCATTTGGCCGACTTGACGAACTGGAACACCCCGATCGGCCAGCCCTGCGCCCAGCCGCGCAGCGCCAGCCCAAAGGCGGCGGTCGACTTCCCCTTGCCGATCCCCGTGTGTACGACGACCAGCGGCCGGTCGCGGCGCTGCCGGGTGGTGAGGCCGTCGTCCGGCACGGAGGCAGGCTGTCCCTGTGGCATCAGGCGGCCCTTCTCGGACCGATCGGTCGGACCAGCCCGCTGATGGCGTCGGCGGCGAGCTCGTCCAGGCGCAGGCACTCGCCGCCGAGCGCGACCGCCAACCGGGGCGCCAACCCGAGCCGGACCGGGCCGCTCTCGCAGTCGACGACGATGCTGGCGGCCCCGGAGCGAGCCAGGTGGTCCGCGGCGCGAAGGGCGTCGCCCACGGCGTCGCCGCCCGCCGTCGCGCGGCCGTCGGTGAGCAACACAACCAGCGGCCGGCGGCGAGGATCGCGCATCCGCTCGACCCGCAGTACCTCCGCGGCGCGCAGCAGCCCGGCAGCCAACGGCGTCCGGCCGCCGGTGGGCAGTGCCGCCAACCGAGCGGCTCCGACCTCGACGCTGGACGTGGGCGGCAGCACGACCTCCGCCCCGGTGCCACGGAAGGTCACCATGCCCACCCTGTCCCGGCGCTGGTAGGCATCCACGAGCAGGGACAGCGCCGCCTCCTTGACCGCGCGCATCCGCTGTCGGGCGGCCATCGAGCCGCTGGCGTCCACCACGAACAGCACGAGGTTCCCCTCGCGGCCAGCGCGGACCGGCTCGCGCAGGTCGTCCCGGTGCAGCACGATCCCCGGTCCGCGCCGGCCGCGGGCGCGCTGGTGCGGGGCGGCGGACGCCACGGTGGCGGTCAGGTGCAGCGCGCTCAGCCGACCGGTCGGCCGGCGGGCCCGGATGGTGCGGCCGGGGTCGCCGGTGCTGCGCCCGCGCCGGCCGGCCGGCGGGTCGGCGCGGATGCTCGCAGCGGTCCTCGCAGCGGTCCTCGCAGCGGTCAAGGTGCGCACCCGGTACGGCGTACCGGCGGAGACCGGCGCCTGCTCCGGCGGCGGTGCCATCGATCCCGAGGAGGGAGCCGAATCGCCGGCACCCGGCGGCGAGGACGCCGGCTCCCGACCGTCCGACTCGGTCGGTGAGCTGCTGACGCTGGACGGTTGGCCCCCGCCCGGCGGCGGTTCGTCATCCGGGCCGGCAGCGTCAGCGAGCACCTCGTCCAGCTGCTGCTCGTCCAGACCCGGCGCGTCGAAGGGGTTACGTCGCCGGCGGTGCGGCAGCGCGAGCAGCGCCGCCTGCCGCACGTCCTCGGCCGTCACCGCGTCCCGGCCGGCCCAGGCGGCCAGCGCGACGGCGGCCCGCGCGGTCACCAGGTCCGCGCGCAACCCGTCGACGTCGAAAGCCGCGCAGACACTGGTGACCTGCCGCAACGCGGGATCGCCGAGCACGACGGCCGGGAGTCGGGTCCGGGCGGCCGCGATCCGGTCCGCCAGCGCAGCGTCCTCGCCGGCCCAGGCCGCGGCGAAGCCATCCGGATCGGCCTCGTAGTCCAGCCGGCGGCGCACGACCTGGGCCCGCTCGCCCGGGTCCCGGCTGGCGGCCACCTCGACGGTCAACCCGAACCTGTCGAGCAGCTGCGGGCGCAGCTCACCCTCCTCCGGGTTCATCGTTCCGACCAGGAGGAAGCGGGCGGCATGCCGAACCGAGACACCGTCGCGCTCGACGTACGACGTGCCCAGCGCCGCGGCGTCGAGCAGCAGGTCGACCAGGTGGTCGTGCAGCAGGTTGACCTCGTCGACGTACAGCACGCCGCGGTGGGCGGCGGCGAGCAGCCCCGGCTGGTAGGCGCGGACGCCCTCGGTGAGCGCCCGCTCGAGGTCGAGCGAGCCGACGACTCGGTCCTCGCTGGCCCCGACGGGCAGCTCGACCAGCCGGGCTGACCGGGTGGTTGCCGAACCACCGATGCGGTGTGGGCCGTCCGGGCATTCCGCGTCCGGCGCCGATGGGGCGCAGGAGAACCGACAGCCTTCGATCACCGCGACATCGGGCAGCAGCGCGGCCAGCGCCCGGACAACCGTGGACTTCGCCGTGCCCTTCTCGCCGCGCAGCAGGACGCCGCCCACTACCGGCGAAACGGCGTTGACGATCAGCGCCAGCTTGAGGTCGTCCATGCCGACGACGGCCGAAAACGGGTACGCCGCGATCACCGCACACCCGCGCGGTCATTCCCAACAACCATCGGCCAGGTCCTCCCTCGGGTGTCCACGCCCTGGGTCGCCTCAGCGGCGGCTGGAGTCTCCTGGCTCTCGGATCGCTGCTTCCCCTCGGCCTTCCCGCCGCTCGCGCGACCGTGGCCGAACCTGAGGGGTCACTCCCCGATGACAGTGGCGGGACCGCGCCGGATTTCCACCGGCTTCCTCCCTGCCGTCGCGCTCGGAAGCATCGCACACACCCGCGCGACCGTCACCGGAGGCGTCCGGCCGGCCCAGTCCGCCGCGGCTGCTGAACAGGACTTTCGCTCGCTGGGCATCAGGCAGACTCCGCCCTCGCCGGCGAGCTCACCGAGCTCGCTCCGGATAGGACCGATGATGTACCGCTGCGGTGACGCGCGCGGGGAGCCTGGATGAGTCCAAAGACCAGCGCGATGATCGACGTCTGTCAGTACCTGCTCATTGCTGGCAGGACAGCCCGGTGGCGGCGCAAGCGTCACCGAGCGTGGGCCATCCGGTGCCGAGCAGAACCCAACCGTCGTGGCCGGCCAGGCGGTTCGTCGGGTCGTGCGCCTTGACCTGCCAACTTCCCGCGCTCGTCTCGCCAGCGTTGGCGGCCTCGCCGGCGTTGGCGGCCTTGCCGCCGCATGCTCCGTATCGGCTGGCTGGCGGCACAGTCGATCGGTCTCTCATCTCCTGCTCGTCGGGTCGACGAGCCCAACGGAGCAGCAGTCCTCAGCCGGGGACGAACGGCTCTGTCTGACAGGGACGGTCGAGCGCACGCTTGGGCAGGAGGTGGTCGCGGTGGACGTTGCGCGGCTCGTGGAGCGGATCAAGACCCGGGTGGAGCACGAGGCCGACAAGCGATTCTTCGTTATCGGGGCGTGGCTCTACCGTCGGACCAACGGTCGGATCGTCCGACTCCGGCACCGACGGGCGCTCATCCTGACCGCCAGCGGTCGACGCTCCGGCCTCCCACGCAGCGTGTTGTTGCAGTTCTTCCCGGACGGTCACGACTGTCAAGAGCAGATATCGGTCCGCGACCGTTCACCAGGAGAGTTGGTCCAGATGGCTCAGCCCATGGAGGCAGCGCGGGTCCCCTGAGCAGGGACCGCGTGCTGCGCGCCGCCGTCGCGCTTGCCGACGACGGCGGGATCGAATCACTGACCATGCGCAAGCTCGCCATGGAGCTGGGCGTAGTGCCGATGGCGCTCTCCAAGCATGTGGCCAACAAGGACGAACTCCGCGCCCGTCGGGACATCGCGAGCAGTGCTTGGCGTCCCCCACGGCGAGAAGGGAAGGCGCGGTCAGTGATCGTGAGGGCGTGCATAGCTATGCCCTGAGGTGGAACTTGACCCACCCACCGAACGTCCCCAACTCGCCATCGCGGCAGTAGCGGACTCTCAGCCGCTCAGCCGCCCTCGAACCCTGCTGGTCCGCTACGTTCGTCTCATGGCAAACAGTTCCGACCAATCGGGGCGCGCGCGTCCGGGCAGAACTGGCCTGGGCCGAGACCGGTGGAAGGTTGCGCACCATGACTGAACCGGACCTTTCCGCCTTGCGGGAACGTGCCGATAACGGCGACGCGGACGCGGTCGACGAACTGATCGGGCTCGCTGGCGAGCAGGGCAACCTCGACGAGCTCCGGCGCCTCGCGGACCAAGACAACGCCACCGCCACCGACCAGCTGATCGAGCTCGCTGGCGAGCAGGGCAACCTCGACGAACTCCGGCGCCTCGCGGACAAAGGCAAC
>JADGOU010000295.1 GCA_017882835.1 Frankiaceae bacterium
TACTCCGGCGACGTGTCCTACGACTTCATCGGTCGCCGGAAGATCTGGTACGCCGCGGCGCTGACGCTGATCGCCATCAGCTTCCTGGCGCTCATCCTGCGCGGCGGCTTCAACCTCGGGATCGAGTTCCGCGGTGGCGCGTCCTTCCAGTTCCCGGCGAACGGTCACTCCGTCTCCGAGGCTCGCGACGCCGCCCGGTCGGCCGGCGTGCAGGACGCGATCGTCACCACGGTCGGCCGAGACATCCGGGTGCAGACCGAGCCGTTGTCCGAGGCCCAGGTCGGCGTGGTGTCCAAGGCGCTGGCCACCCGGATCGGGGTGAGCGAGAACCAGCTCAACCCATCGACGGTCGGCGCGGCCTGGGGCAGCCAGATCACCAACAAGGCGGTTCGCGGTCTGGTCGCCTTTCTCGTACTCGTGATCTTCTACATCTCCTACCGGTTCGAGCCGCGGATGGCGGTCGCCGGGATCGTGGCGTTACTGCACGACCTGATCATCACGGCGGGCATCTATGCCGTGACCGGCTTCGAGGTCACCCCGGCGACGGTGATTGCTCTGCTGACGATCCTGGGTTACTCGCTCTACGACACGGTGGTGGTCTTCGACAAGGTGCAGGAGAACACCAAGGGCCTGGCCGGCGGCAGTCGGATGACCTACAGCCAGGCGGCCAACCGGGCGGTCAACCAGACGCTGGCCCGGTCGATCAACACCTCGGTGATCGCCCTGCTGCCGGTGGCCGGCCTGCTGTTCGTCGGCGCGGGCTTGCTGCACGCCAGCACGTTGAAGGACTTGTCGCTGGCGTTGTTCGTCGGCCTGGGGGCCGGGGCGTATTCCTCCATCTTCCTGGCCACGCCGCTGCTGGCCGATCTCAAGGAGCGCGAACCGCAGTACCGCGCGCTGGCGTCCAGGGTGGCCGCCCGGGAGCGGACCGGACGCGCGACCGGTGGCGGGGCGGTGGCGACCGGGCGAGCCGGCAAGGCCGGGTCGGTAGCCCCCCGGCAGCGCAGCGCCACCGCGGTCCTGGATTCGCCGGGTGGTGACTCCTCCGGGGGAGTCACCGGCAACCGGGACGGCGGCGGAGTCGACCCCGCCGAGGCGCCCGGCGGGGGAGTTCACCCGGCCGGAGGCGACGACGCTGCGGCCGACGACGCCCAGGACGCGGTCGGCGCCGGCGGGGCGAGCTCGGGGACGACGCCGGGCAGCGGTGGCGGTAGCCGGCCGGCCCGCCGCTCACAGCCGCAGCGCCGTGGCAAGGGTGGTCGCCCCAGCGGCAAGCGGCGACGATGACCGATCCCACGATGGAATCAACGACCGATCCCGCGACCGACTCGGTTTCGCACCACACCGCCAACACCGCCGCCGACACCGGGATGGTTGCCAACGGCCGGGGCCACAGCGCGAGTCGTGGCCGCGGACCACACGACCTCGGCGGACTACTCCGCGCCCGCATTCGCGACATCCCGGACTATCCCCAGGCCGGGATCGTTTTCAAAGACATCACGCCGTTGCTCGCCGACCACGTCGCCTTCGCGGGCGTGGTGGACGCTGTCGTCAACCACCACGGCCGAGGCACCGTCGACAAGGTGGTCGGGGTCGAGGCCCGCGGCTTCATCCTGGCGGCCCCGGTTGCCTACCACTTCGGGGCCGGCTTCGTACCGGTGCGCAAGAAGGGCAAACTGCCGGCGCCCACGTTCGAGGCGTCGTACCAACTCGAGTACGGCGAAGCGGTGCTGGAGGTGCACCGGGACGCCTTCGCCGGCGGGGACCGCGTGCTGATCGTGGACGACGTGCTCGCCACTGGCGGCACGGTGGCCGCCACCGCCGACCTGATCCGGCAGGCCGGCGGAGTCGTGGTCGGCTGCTCGGTGCTGCTTGAACTGGCGATCCTCGGCGCGCGCACGCGGCTGACCGACCTCGACGTGCACGCGCTGCTGCAGGTTTAGCCGGCCCGGAACGTTGGTGGTCGAGGGCCAACGGCTCAACCCGCCGCCACCGCGGATCGGCAAGCGCGGCCGGCCCAAGCTCGGCCCCGCCGCCGCGCTGCTGGCCCGGCTGGACCGGCACCGCGACGACGTGCTGCGCTTCACCAGCGACTTCCGGGTGCCCTTCGACAACAACCAGGCCGAGCGCGACGTGCGGATGGTCAAGCTGCAGCAGAAGATCTCCGGCGGTTGGCGGTCGGAGTCCGGTGCCCAGGCGTTCCTCGCGGTCCGCTCCCACCTGTCCACCGCCCGCAAGAACGGTCAGCACGCCCTCGTTGTGCTCCGCGACCTGTTCGCCGGCCCAGCCCTGGACCGCGCGGAGTACACCCGGCACGTCCTCGACGACGTCGTGGTCAACGGCCATCAGGGTGGGCAGCACCAGCGGGTCGACCAGCTCGTCCGCCGCCGCGGCCACCGCGCACAGGGCCACGGTCGGCAGCTCCTCGCCGCGGCGGCGCAGCAGCGGCCACAGCAGCTCCCGGTTCGCCTCCATCGCCGCATTCATCCGGCCGGCCCCCCATCTCGACTCGCGCCTGGCTCCCGGCCAAGCCAACCGCATCCGTCCGCGGCGACCCGCGTCGAGGAGGGGGGTCAATGGCGCAGCAAGGCCGGCCGGGACAAGTGGCTGAGCACTGCCAGTGGCAGCACCGCGGCGCCTGCCGGGACGCCGACCCTGAGCTGTCCTTCTATCCCGAGGGCGAGAGCGGGCCGGCGCGCGAGCGCCGGCAGCAGGCGGCTGCGGCCATCTGCGCGGGCTGTCGTTCGGGCGCAGTCCGGGCGTACGCGCTGGCGGCCGCCGAGCCCTATGGCGTCTGGGCGGGCTGCCCGAGAGCGCCCGCGATGCCATCTTGGGTTGGCCCGCCCGGGCGTCGTGACCGGACCAGCCAGCGGCGTTGGCCCGCCGGACCGGCTGGCTGTTGGTCTTCGACAACCGGTTCCGGTCAGCAGGCACCTCATCAGGCCCGCAGCGGCGTATCGCTCGGTGCCGATTCGTGCGATAGGATACTTCCGGCGCTAAGCTCGCCTGGATCTGTCCGGACCACGTGCTCCCTCGCCGCTCGTGGATCGACCGAAGGCAGCACTGAGTGCGATGACCGAACAAGTGGTCTGCCAGATCGCCTCTCTCCCGAGCACTCGTGTTGAGCTGGGTGCCGACGCACCCCCGGCGGTGCCCAGCGCCCATTGCCGGGCACTGATCCCGGCGGACTCCGTCGTCTACTCGGCCCCAGCCAAGCGGCTGGTGTCCGCCTCCGGCCCGGACTGCCACCGGCGGATGCCGCTGACCGCCTCGCCGTGGCGCCGCCGGAGTGCACTCAGGTCCGGTGCTCTTGGGATCTCCGCACCGTCAGGCCGCCGGCCGCAACGCGGTACCGGGGCGGCCATCGGCGTGGGCAGCATGATCCGGCCGCTGGCCGCTACTGGCGAGCGGCGACCTAGGAGCCGGCGTTCGATCGGGACGAACGTCGGGATCGGCCAAACGCTCGCCGCCGCCGGGCTGGCGCCGGTGATCGTCGACTGTGGCGCCGGGACCCGGGAGCTGCCTGCGACCTGCTGCGCTGGTCGCAGCTGTTGCCGCGTCCGCGCCCGCGCCCGCCGCTGGCGGACCGGGAGGCCACCGCGGGTGCGGTCCGGGACGGCCACTCCCCGGATGGCCCGCCAGTGGTCGTCGCGGCCCGCGGCGGACGTGCCCGGCCCCCGCTGGGTTCTGGCGACGCTGAGCAGCTTGGCCGCCGTGGCGATCGCCGCGGCGGCGGACACCACAGGTGCGCCGGTGGAGAGGAATCGAGGAGTCCGATGACCGACACGATGCCCGACACGATGACCGACACGACGATGACCGTGTCGGTGCCCGACACGGCGGTGCCCGACACGGTGCCCGACACGGCGGTGCCCGACACGATGACCGACACGGCGGTGCCCGACACGATGACCGACACGGCGATGACCGGCACGGTGACCGACACGATGACCGGCACGATGACCGGCACGATGACCGGCACGACGACCGACACGATGACCGGCACGATGACCGGCACGATGACCGGCACGATGACCGGCACGATGACCGGCACGGTTGAGCACACGGGCACCACCACCGTTGAGGTGTTCTCCGTTGGCCGGCTCCGGGAGGTGCTCGGCAGCCTGTCGGACGACACG
>JADGOU010000034.1 GCA_017882835.1 Frankiaceae bacterium
CCTGGCCCTTCGTACCCACACGTCCAGTCATACTCGATGAGTATAACGACTTGGAAGCTCGATACGGAGCCTTCGGCCCGCCCGTCAGTGTCCGCGAGAGGATCCCCCCACTCGACATCTTCCCCGTGGTCACGCCCGACGCTGACGAACCAGACGGCTCGGCCGTCGGAGGCACGTCCGAACCGTTGGCTGCCCCACCCCGCCGATCTCAGGGTCGAACCGGAGCTTCCCAGCAGCGGCTCCCAGTGCGCCTCAACATGAAAGCGGGCGTCGGTGGGAATCACGGCCGCGTCGTAGCGCAGAGTCTCCATTCTGGCGTTGATGACGAAGAGGTGGCGACGCGTTGACGTGTCTTGCCTGGAACCGTCTGTTTGCTGATTCAGCAAACAGACGCCTTGAGACAACAACGGGGCACCTGTTACGGTGTTGTCCATGTCAGCAAACAGTGGCCTACCAGAGGACGATCTGGTCGAACGCGCCGTTGCCTGGCTCTGTGAGCGTCTCCCCGCAAGCTGGGAGGTCGGGCGAACTAGTCGCGTGGAGCTACGGGAACCTTCGGGGGGCCGTGCCGAGGCCGCCCTCGACCTCCGTGGACCCAGCGGCGCCTACGTGACGATCGCCGTTGAGGCCAAACGCGCCTTCGGTCCCCGCGACGTCGACCGCCTTCAAGGAAGCCTGGGACGGGTGTTCCGCACGCTGGCGGGCAACGTACCGATCCTGGTGGTCTCGCCTTGGCTGAGCCAGCGGACCCAGGAGTTGCTACGCAAGGAGGGGATCAACTACCTGGACCTCACCGGGAATGCCCTCCTGAGACTGGACAACCCGACGGTGATCATCGAGACCCAGGGGGCCTCCAAAGACCCCACTCCGGCACCCCGTTCCAAGGCTCGGATCCAGGGTCCCAAGGCGGGGCGGCTCGTTCGGATGCTGGTCGACGTGTCTCCGCCGTATGGCGTTCGCGATCTTGCGGAAGCTGCGGACCTCAGCCCGGGGTACGTGTCCCGCCTCCTTGACCCGCTCGACGACGAAGCACTCGTCGAACGTAACGCGCGCGGACGCGTCGAGTCGGTGGACATCGGCGGCCTCCTCCGCCGGTGGGCGGGGGCGTACGACGTCTTCAAGTCGAACCGAGCCACAAGCTATCTGGTCCCCGCTGGTGTCAGCGCGACTCTGCCGCGTCTTGCGATCCTGGAAGAGCGATTCGCGGTCACCGGCTCCTTTGCCGCGGTTCGGCTTGCTGCCGTTGCTGGACCTGCATTGCTCACGGCCTATTGCGACGACCCGGCCGTCATCGCGGATGCTCTTGATCTACTGCCGACGGACCAGGGAGCCAACGTGGTTCTTCTGCAGCCCTTCGACCCTGTGGTGTGGGAAAGGACATCGAAGGACGGGCGTATCACGTACGTTGCCCCGTCCCAAACGGCCATTGATTGCCTGACTGGCAACGGTCGGATGCCCGCGGAGGGCGATGCGCTGGTCCAGTGGATGACAGACAACACGGAAGCCTGGCGACTGCCGGCTCTCTCCGCACTCTGCGATGAGGTGCGAGTGTGACGGACCAGACCGGAGTGCAACCGTCCAATCCGACTGACTTCGACCCTCTCTACATCGCTGCGCGGAGCGTGCTTCTCGACGCGCTCTTTGCGCTGGCACCGCACGGCAAGGCGATCATTATCGCGGGGGCACAGGCCGTCTATCTGCGCACCGGCCTCACCGACATCGCCATCGCGCCGTACACGACAGATGGTGATCTCGCTCTTGATCCGACGCTTCTCGGCGACGACCCGGAGCTGGAGGCGTCCATGCAGCAGGCGGGGTTCCATTTGTTGCCGCAGGGCAGCGACAGCACCCAGCCGGGGGTGTGGATCGCAACCAGAGAAGTTAGCGGCGAGCAAGTCATCGTCCCGGTCGATCTCATCGTTCCCGAGGCGGCGGCTACAGGCGGTCGCCACCGTGGCGCCCGCCTGGGACCACACGGGAACAGGGCTGCTCGCCGCTCCGTCGGCCTCGAAGCAGTCCTGGTCGACCACGACACCATGACAGTCGCGGCACTCGATCCGCGAGACGATCGCAGCATCGACGCCGAAGTCGCTGGAGTCGCTGCACTGCTGGTTGCCAAAGCGCACAAGATTCACGACCGATCCGCGGGTGGACGCGCGGATCGCCTGAAAGACAAGGACGCTTCTGATCTGACGTTGTGAGCATGATGCAGACATCGTCGCCGCGTGAGGCTGGCGCCACCTCGCGCAGCTACGCACACATCCCGTTGCCGGGGAGGCCACAACCGATGCCCTGGAGTACCTGAACGAACTGTTCGGGCGCCGGGCTGGCGAGGGCGTCCGCATGGCGCAAAGAGCCCTGCGGCTTGCCGTCCCGGATGAGCAGATTGCGACTCTCTGCGTAACCTACACCGAGCGGCTTCTCCAAGCCGCTCGCGGCGACTGACGCAGCGTCGCGCCTGACGAGCCCTGACCAATTCAGACGCCCGCTGCTGATTGCTTGCCGCTAACGTTCACGTTCACCTGACAGCATCTTGAGTACCGCGTCGTAGGCGGGTCTGCCCTTGACTGCGTGGTGCTGCCGACAGGCCAGGGCAGCTATGGAGGTATCGCGGGGAGTGGTCTTGCCGCCACCGGCCGCGGGTACCCGGCCGTGACGGTTAGGCGACCTGGTCTCGAACGAAGAGGTCCGCGAGGATGCCACCTGTTGATGCCATCTGCTCGATCGCTCCCGCTGCCACGTCGTCAGATTCCAACATCGGGTGGCTGGGGTCACCTTGAAGGTAAGACAGCGGGCTCCCTGTCTTGATCGCCACGCGCCAGCCCGCGTCCGTCGAATGAACGGCAACGCCATCGCAACGCCGATACCGGCCAACCGCGACGACAAGCTGGCTTGTGCGAGGATCGCGGAGCGGATCGACCAGCCCTCTGACCAGAGAACAGTATGAACCGCATACGAGATCTCCGCCTGTCGGTGAGCCACGCTGCGGATCTTCAGTTCGCCCAGACCGATGACCCCGTCTGTTGGTGTCTGAGCGGCCCAGACCCGACCCTGCGCGTGGATGCGGTGTTCGTCCACGCCGCGAGCGCATCGACAACGAATTGCCGAGTATCAGCCTCGTCGTTGGGTCCCCAAGGTTGGTGGCGGCAGCCGCCTCTGTGGAAGCCCATTCGTGCACGCGACGCCAGTCGTCAAACGCGATAGGCCGAAGCGAGACACCCCTCATCTGGCAAGGCTATCGCCGGCTACCGGCGGCGTTTCGGGTGACGATCGAGTCTGTGCCGTCACCGCGCTTTCGTCCTTGCCTGACTGCGTGCCGGTCGGGGGTCGTCCTGCATCCGCTCCCTGCTCGCTTCACCACATGGCCTCCGACGATCTCCCATGAGATGCCCACGAGTCGAGTCCCTTCACCCGTAGATGCACTGCTCAGCAGTAGAGACCGCCGCCCCAAGAGTCAGTGCAACATGTCGACGGCAACCGAAACCGCACTCTCATGGCGCGATCCGGCCGCACTCGATGGGCGGATCAGGTCGCCCTGATGGTACCAGAGTGATACCATCAGGTCATGGCTATGACATTGCGTACAGACGAAGAGTTGGACAGCGCTCTGGCCGCCCTCTCGGAGGCCGAAGGCGCATCTCGGCAGGAGATTGTCCGCAGAGCTGTTCTGGAGCGCTACGAGCGGAACGCTCACACTCTCCGGGCGCAGGAGAGCTCCAGTCGCATGATCGACAAGTGGGCGGACGTTCTCGAGCGTTTGGGCAAAGTGTGACCGAGGTCGAGTACCTGGATTTGGAGGATCTGTTACGTCTCGTACGCCTTCTGAAGACAGGCCCGGTCCGGGACATCGGACTACTGGACTCGGCAGTCAATCGGCCTCGTTCCAGTGCGTTCGGGGAAGATGCTTACCCCACGCTGGCACTGAAGGCGGCCGCCTTACTACACTCCCTCGCCCGCAACCACGCCTTGGTCGACGGGAACAAACGTCTCGCCTGGTTGGCGACCGTGGTCTTTCTCGACCTGAACTCGTACGACACCTCCCTGACGAAGGACGCCGCGTTTGCTCTCGTTATCGACGTGTGCGTGGGAGACGCCGACGTTGAAGAAATCGCCCTACGTCTACGCCTGACGGGCTAGCCCCCGCCGTGCTCCTGCTCCGGTCAACTACGCATCGACCCCGTGGGAAACGTCCGCCTCTGGTTACGATCCGCTCGAACCGATGGGCGCGCTGTCACGGTCTCGGCGCTCGGCATCGCGCGTGAGTCGTCGCTGCGTGTGAGTCGGCGTGAGTCGCGATTGGTGAGGAGTTCCTGTACTGCGTTAAAGCCGCCGGCTTCGCCTCGGCAACGCGGCTGCCGGGCGGGCATGCGGCCTCCGGCCGGTCCCGCCCTCCGCCGCGCCCAGACGTGCACAGGTCATGGCAGAACGAACCAACCCCCTGCCGCGGAACCGTACGTCCTCGGCCTTTGGGCCTCCGGGCGCTGCGTTCCTTGCCACCGGAGAACCGTACCCGGCAACTAGCCTCGCGGCAGGTTCCCCGCTTAACCACGCGCTTCGAACGACGGGATGAGCTAGAGTATCGAATTAGATACAGCTTAGGAGGAGCGATGAGCGGTGCGGATCTGCTGACCCGAGCTCGTCACGATGCACGCCTGACCCAGAGCGAGCTCGCCATGCGCGCGCGCACCTCCCGGCCCACGCTGTCGGCATACGAGCATGGCCGCACTTCTCCGACCCTGGAGACCGCCGCCAGGCTCCTGGCTGCAGCAGGGCAGCAGTTGGCTGCAGTGCCAAAGGTCGAGTTCGTGGAACGCGCGCTTTCTCGCGAACGCAGGACACGAGTGCCGACCAGTCTGCCAAGGCTGCCGCTGCGCCAAGCCTTGGCCACGATCACATTGCCCCTGCATCTGAACTGGTCACAGCCCAACCGAGAGTTCAAGCTCGCGGAGCGCGATCGACGGGCGCGCGTCTACGAGATCGTGCTCCGCGAGGGCACACCCGAGGACGTCCTCGCGTACATCGACGGCGCCCTGCTCATCGACCTGTGGGACGACCTGGTTCTTCCCCGAGATGTTCGCGCCGCCTGGTCCGACGTCGTCAACTCCGCGCTCGACCAGGCACCGCAGTGACGTCCGCCGGCGGTGAGAAGGGCCACTGGCGTTAACGAGGCTTCAGATCGAGGTCGCTCAGCTCTTCTTCTCCCTGCCTGCGGCTCAAGGCTTTCTGCTGGCAGGTGGTGCCGCGCTCGTGGCTCAACACCTGACCAGCCGGCCCACCCAAGACCTCGACTTCTTCACCCGGGTAGGCGCCACCAGCTCAGGCCGCCGACGCGATGCTCGTGCGTGGCGCGCCTGAGCAGTCGACGTACCAGTGCCGAGGTAGGGATCTGCTCGGCGGTGGCCTGACGCCGCAGCCGAGCATCGAGATCTTTGGTGATGCGCAGGTTGATCGGCACGTCGAGCGCCGCACTTCTCTCGGCGATCTCAGCTTCCGCCGCCTCGGCTTCCTCCTCCGCGTACTCCTCCCGGATGGCTCGGACCTCGGCGTCGATGCGGGCGTCGCGATCAGTCTCGGTCACTGCGAGCTCTGCCTTTCGTATTCGCGCAGATCGGGACCAGTGGTCTTCCACGCGGTGGCGCCGGCGTGGTCGGAGCGGGTGGCGATCACGGTGATGATTCCAAGTTCGACGAGGTCGGAGCTTGAGGGGCGACGACCAGGTTGCGTCAGGCCGCCCGTCAGCCGGGCAGCAGCACCCGAAAGACCGTGCGGCCGTCCTCGCGGGTCGTCTCCACCGTGCCGCCGTGCGCCTTAGTGACCGCCGCCACGATGGCCAGCCCCAGGCCGGTACTGCCCGCCGCCCGCGACCGCGCGGAGTCGCCGCGGGTGAACCGCTCGAAGATCCGCGGTCGCAGCCCGGCCGGGATCCCGGGGCCGGTGTCGCTGACGGTCAGCTCGGCGGTCGCGCCATTGGCGTCGGCTTCTCGGCGTACGGCGACAGCGACCGTGACCTCGCTGCCCGCCGGGGTGTGCGTGCGGGCGTTGGTCAGCAGGTTGGCCAGCACCTGGTGCAGCCGGTGTTCGTCGCCGGGCACGACCACGGGATCCTCGGGCAGATCCAGCGACCATCGATGGTCCGGGCCGGCCGCGCGGGCGTCGCTGATGGCGTCGATCGCCAGCCGGCTCAGGTCGACCGGGTCGTGCGCCAGCGGCCGGCCGGCGTCGAGGCGGGCCAGCAGCAGCAGGTCGTCGACCAGCGCCGCCATCCGCGCCGACTCCGACTCCACCCGCCGCAGGCTGTGGTCGACCTGGCCCGGCAGCGGCTCCGGGGTGCGCAGCGCCAGCTCGGTGTGGCTGCGGATGGCCGCCAGCGGCGTACGCAGCTCGTGACTGGCATCGGCGATGAACTGCCGCAGCCGGTTCTCGGTGGCCTCGCGTTGGGTGAGCGCGGACTCGACGTGGTCGAGCATGTGGTCGAAGGCGGCGCCGAGCTGGCCCACCTCGGTGCCCGGGTCGCGGGGCAGCGCCCGGTCGCGCAGCGCCACGTCCCCGCTGGCCAGTGGCAGCGCGGCCACCCGCTGGGCGGTGCTGGTCACCTGATGGAGCGGACGCAGGGACAGCCGGACCAGTACGGCGCCCGCCAGCCCCGTGGCCAGCAGGGTCGCGGTGAAGACGACCAGCTCGACCACGGCGAGGCGCTCGACGGCGTCGTTGACGCCAGCCGCCGGCAGCCCGGTGAGCAGCACGTCGCCGTCGCGACCGCTGTCTGTCAGCACGCGATAGTTGCCCAGTACGTCGAGATGCACGCTATGGGGGTCTCGGGCCGGCCGCAGCGCGGCCAGTTTGCGCGCATCGGCTGCCGTGATCAGTGGACGCTGGCTGTCGTCGGTGACCACTCCGGCCTGCGCCAGCTGACCGTCGACCACCCTTCCGCCCAGGGTGCCGACGGCTTGGCCGGCGACCTGACCGAACCCGCCGGCGGGAATCTGCGCATCGCCGTCGGTCGGCACGGCATCGGCGTCCCGTCGCGGGGTGCCCGCGGCGGCGGTGTCGCCGGGACCGCTGGGAGCAGTTGCGCCGTACTCCAGGCTGACGGCGTACCGGCTGCCGGCAGCGCGCAACTGCTGGTCCAGTCGGTTGAGCAGGAAGCCGCGCAGCGCCAGCGTGGTGGCCAGCCCGACGGCGAGACAGGCGAGCGTGAGCAGCAGCAGCATGCTGGCCAGGAGCCGGGTCCGCAGCGGCCGCCGGCCCAGCCAGGTGCTGCCGCGGTTCGGCGCGGTCCGCCCCAAGCCGGCTGGGTGGCTCACCGGGCAGGCTTGAGCACGTACCCCACCCCGCGCACGGTGTGGATCATCGGCTCCCGACCAGCGTCGATCTTCTTGCGCAGGTAGGAGATGTAGAGCTCGACGATGTGCGCCTGGCCGCCGAAGTCGTAGTTCCACACCCGGTCAAGGATCTGCGTCTTGGACAGCACCCGGCGCGGGTTGCGCATGAGGTAGCGCAGCAGTTCGAACTCGGTCGCGGTGAGCTCCACGATCTGGCCTGCCCGGCGTACCTCCCGGGCGTCTTCGTCCATGACGAGGTCACCGACCGCGAGCTCGGAGACGCTTTGCGCCCGCGCCAGACCGGCTCGGCGCAGCAGGCCGCGCAGCCGGGCCAGGACCTCCTCCAGGCTGAACGGCTTGGTGACGTAGTCATCGCCGCCGGCGGTGATGCCGACGATGCGGTCCTCAACCGAGTCCCGGGCGGTCAGGAACAGCACGCAAATATGCGGGCGTTCGGCGCGCAGCCGGCGCAGCACCTCCAGCCCGTCGAAGTCCGGCAGCATCACGTCGAGGATCACCGCGTCCGGGGCGAAGTCTCGAGCGGTGCGTACGGCGGTGCTGCCGTCGGCGGCGGTCTTGACCTCCCAGCCCTCGTAGCGCAACACGCTGGAAAGCACCTCGGCCAGGCTGGGTTCGTCGTCGACGACGAGCACGCGGATGGGAGATCCGTCCGGTCGGGTGAGCGCCGGCGCGCGGGCAGACTTCGCGGACGGGTTGGTGGCTGTCACGTCTCTATAGTCGCTGATGCGCCGGTGGCCGCGCTGTGGGCTGCCTATGTGCGGGCTCTGCGGTGGCTATCGGGGAGGGGCGGCCGCGGCTTTCCAGCCCCTTCGCTTGTTACGCCCCCTGCCGCTCAGGCCCGCCGCTGTCCGGGCGCTTCCCTTCGCATCGAGGTGTGACGGTGTTATGCCGCACGCGGTGTCGGCTGGTGGGGACGCAGCCCCAGACGAACGTCCGGGCCCGGTGGGCAATCGATCGCTGTTAGCCGAGCGACAGCGGGATGTGATCGCCGTCGACGACTGCCGAAACCTCGAGGCGCCCCCCGAGGCTCTCCACGTAGCGCCGCAGAGTGTCGATCTTGATCTCGCCACTGCCCGTGTGCTCGATGGCCGAGACCCGGCGTTGCGATAGACCCATCCGGGCCGCGACTTCGGACTGGGTGAGCTTCTTGCGGGCACGGACCTTCTCCAGCTCCAGCACCTTGTTCATCCGCTCGACCTCGGCGGTGATTCGGGCCTCGGCTCCCGGGCGTGCCGCGATCTCGGCACACAGCTTGTCGAAATCGCTCATCGCTTCCTCCTTGCCGGTCTCCCGGGTGTGCCCGGCTTCTGCTGTCTCGTGGCTTTGGCAAGCGTTTCGGCTTGCCGGGCTAGAGCTGCTTCGTGGCGCGCCGCCGTAGCGAGGAGCGCCGCTGGTGCTTCCCGGTGCCTGGGTCGACGATCGTCGGATCTTCGACCCGGTGAGGGTAACCGGGTCGTCCACCATTTCGGTCAAGATGGTCGCGGATGAGCACAACCCACCTGCCCGGGTCGTCGCAGCGGTCAAGCCGGAGCCGGACCAGGCCGAGCGGCGTGTTCAGCCACGCTGGCTGCCGAACGTCCGCCGGCGCCGTTCGAGCACGGCTCGCACGTCGTCCAGCTTGGGCTCCAGCGCCCTGTCGAGTAGTGCGCCGGCTTGGCGCGCCCGTGGGCTGGACGCTCAACCTCAGCCGTCCAGCCCCTTCGCCGACGATCGTGGTGCAGCCAGCGCGCTCGACACCTCCCAACCGTGAGCGAACCATTGCGGTGGATCTTGGTATCATAGTGGTATGGCTATGACCCTGCGGCTCCCTGCTGGGCTGGATGCCGAACTACGTGCCGCAGCGGAGGAGGACCACCGCAGCCTGCACGCGACCGTGCTGCTTGCCCTAGAGACCTACCTCGCGCTGCGGGAGACGGCCGAGATCAAGGCCGACCCCGAGGCGCTCCGGTCCCTCGCTGAGGCCCGCGAGGCTGTCCGCCAGGGTGACGTCGTCTACGGCACTGACGCCGTACGCCGTCTGCTCGGGGGACGCCGCGCCTCGTGACGCGCCGTACGAGCTGGGGACGGCGCCCCCGGCCCGGCGGGCTTTGGCCCAGCGGTTGCCGCCGGAGGTCGCCAGCGCGGCGGCGAAGTTCATCGTCGGCCCGTTGCGGAGTGATCCACGGCGAGTCGGCAAGCCGCTCGGCGAGGAGCTCGCCGGCATCCACAGCGCGCGGCTCGGCCGGGAGTGGCGGGTGCTGTACGAGATCGACGACACCAAGCACGTGGTCGTCGTGCTCGACATCCGGCACCGCTCGAACGCCTACCGCCTGCGATGACGGTTGCGACCGGCACAGCGGGCTGACCCGCCCCAGCCCAGCCCCGACCGAGGGCAGCCGGACGTCGTCAAGCCAGCGGCGGGCACGATGGACCCGTACACACGATGGACCCTTACAGAGGTGCTCAGCATCCGAGAGGTTGGTTTGGTGGCGACGTTCACTCTCGAGCGACTGGCTGACGGGTCGCTCGTAAGCGTGGTGGCGGTGGGGCCACAGGACCGGGCGAGGTTGCGGGCCGAACTGATCGAAGGCTTCGCGCGGTTGTCCCCGGAATCGCGCTTCAGCCGGTTTCTGATGGCGATGCCTCGGCTGACCAGCGAGCAGTTGCGCCGTCTGGTGGACACCGTCGACGACCGCGACCATGTCGCGCTCGGCTTGGAGCTGGCCGAAAGCGGTACGCCGATTGGGCTCGGCCGCTTCGTCCGCGACTCCGTGGTCCCGACATCGGCGGACGTCGCGGTGACCGTCGCCGACGAGTGGCAAGGCAAGGGAGCGGGGACGATTCTCATCCGGGCACTCGCGGCGGCGGCGAAGAAGCGCGGCGTACGCCATTTCACCGCGCTGGTTCTCGCCGACAACCTGGCATCGCTGGCGATGCTGCGCGCCGTAGGCCGGGTTACCCGGTGCGAGCACGGTGGGGGGGCCGCCGACATGACCGTCGAACTCTGACCGACGGGCGGCCACTGTCGGTGGGCGTGGGCTCGAATGCCATCGTTCTCTTCGATCCCCACCGGAGAACGGGTGGGTGGGATGCGGATGGCGGGGTTGGGGCTGTGCGGGAGTACGCGGAAGCGCCGGTGGTGCAGGTGGCAGCGGAGGCGACCCTGATCGATGACGTGGCGACGAATGCCGCCCGGTGGCCGGACCGTGTGGCCGCCAGCCGGCGTGCGGCGTCGGGATGGGTGCCGGTGACTTGCGCGCAGCTGGCCGCGCAGGTGCGGGAGCTGGCCGGTGGGCTGCTCAGCGCCGGGGTGGCGGCGGGAGACCGGGTTGTGCTGCTGGCGCGTACCCGGTACGAGTGGATGCTCGCCGACTACGCGATCTGGACGGTGGGTGCGGTTACCGTGCCTGTCTACGAGACGTCCTCGCCGGAGCAGATCGCCTGGATCTGTCAGGACAGCGGCGCGGTTGCGGCGATCGTGGAGACCGCCGCGCATCAGGGGACCGTGGAGAGCCTGCGGGCTGAACTGCCCGAGTTGCGCCACCTGTGGCAGATCGACGCCGGTGACCTGGGCCGGTTGGCCGGGACGGGCCCGGCGGCCCCCGCGGCGGAGTTGGCAGCGAGGCGAGCCGGGATGGGTCGGGACAGCCTGGCCTCCATCGTCTACACCTCGGGCACGACCGGGCGGCCAAAGGGCTGTCAGCTCACCCACGGCAACTTCCTGCACAGCGTGGCGAACGTAACTGCGGCCGACGGCATCGACGAGATCTTCTCCGAGCAGGCGGCGACGCTGCTGTTCCTGCCGCTGGCGCACGTGCTGGCCCGGCTGATCCAGCTGTGCGCCATCCACCGCGGGGTTCGGTTGGGCCACCTGGCCACGGCGCGCGAGTTGCCTACCGAGCTCAAGGCGTTCCAACCCAGCGTCGTGTTGGCGGTGCCACGGGTCTTCGAGAAAGCGCATGCGGCCGCCCGCGCGCAGGCCCATTCCGCCGGCCACGACCGAGTGTTCGCCTGGGCGGACAGGGTGGCGGTGCGTGCCAGCCGGCAGCAGCAGGCGCACGGCCGGGTGCGCGCGGACTGTCGCGCCCAACAAGCGGTCGCGGACCGGCTGGTCTACCGCCGGTTGCGGGCCGAGCTCGGTGGCGTGCGCTGGGCGGTCAGCGGCGGCGGACCGTTGGGGGAACAACTCGCGCACTTCTTCCGTGGAGCCGGGATCACCGTCTTGGAGGGATACGGGCTGACGGAGAGCACCGCCGCCACCACGCTGAACCTGCCGCGGGCGGCCCGAGTCGGCACGGTCGGGCAGCCGATCCCCGGCACCGCGGTGGCGATCGCCGCGGACGGCGAGGTGCTGCTCCGCGGCCCGCACATCTTCACCGGCTACTGGCACAACCCGGTGGCCACGGCGGACGCCGTCGCCGACGGGTGGCTGCACACCGGCGATCTCGGCGAGCTGAGCCCAGACGGGTACCTGCAGATCACCGGGCGGAAGAAGGACATCCTGGTCACCGGCGGCGGCAAGAACATCAGCCCGGGTCCGCTGGAAGATCGACTGCGCGCTCACCCGTTGATCAGTCAGGCCGTTGTCGTCGGGGACGCCCGGCCCTACGTTGCGTGCCTGATCACGCTGGATGCCGACACGGCGGCGGCCTGGGCCCGACGGCACGCCAAGGACGGTGCCGGCAGCGATGAGTGGCGCACCGACCCCGAGCTGGTCGCCGAGGTGCAGGCCGCGGTAGACGCGGCGAACGCTGGAGTCAGTCAGGCCGAGTCGATCCGCCGCTTCCGTATCCTCCCCGGGGATTTCTCCGAGATTGGCGGACAGCTCACCCCGACGCAGAAGGTCCGGCGCGCGGCCGTCACCGCCGAGTACGTCGCCGACATCGACGCCCTGTACCGCTAGCGACGTGGCAGTGGCACCACCGGACTCCGGCGGCTCGAGCTGAATCACTACCTCGACTGCGGCCGCTCCCAGCGCGGCCCGGCGGCTATGAGACGCCGGGTACGTGGAGGATCACCGTGTGGCCGTTCGGCACCCGCTCTATTCGCGCCGCCGCGACCGGCAAGCTGCCCAGGAAGCTGTTGAAGTGATAGTCGTCGCGGATTCCGACGCGCAGTGTCGTGTCCCCGGGCAGGGTTTCGGTCAGCTGCCGGAGCTGCTCGACGGTCATCTCGACAGCTATGTGATTTGTCATTGTCTACCTCTCAAGCCGCGCTGGCCGGCGGGAGCACAGAAGCCCCCCAAAGTGCTGATCTCTGGGGCCGGATGGCCAGCGCCAGTAACCATTGTACCCGGACATCGCGGCCCGCTAACATCAGCAAGCACAATCATGAGGCGGGGATGGAGCAATCGTCCCGGGCGGTCTCGCGCACCCCCAGCCGCCAACCTCCAAGATCGTCGCATAGGATCGATGTACACGTCTTATACACGTGGGGTGCAGCGTGCGTACATGCCGAGGCTGCGAACGAACATTGAGATAGAAGACGCCTACGTCCAGACAATCATGGACAGGTACGGAGTGCGGACCAAGACTGAGGCCGTCGACCTCGCGCTCAGACACCTGGCCGGTCAGCCCATGACCCGCGAGGAAGCGCTGGCCATGCGGGGGGCGCGGGCCATCGCCGAGCCCCCGGCCGACGCCGTACCTCACGGCGTCCGGTGATTCTGGCCGACACGTCCGCCTGGGTTGAGTACGACCGTGCCACCGGCAGCGCCGTCGACCAACGTCTGACCGCACTGATCGCCGCTGACGGCCCGCTCGCTGTCACAGAGCCGGTGGCGATGGAACTGCTGGCCGGGGCCCGCAGTGATCAGCGGGAGGTTGACCTACGCCGCTTGCTGCTGCGCTTTCGGCTGCTGCACTTCGACAGCACCGCCGATTTCGAGGCGGCGGCCCGCATTTACCGCTGGTGCCGGCGGGCTGGGATCACTCCCCGCGGCATGGTCGACTGCATGATTGCCGCCGTCGCGTGGCGCCGCGGAGCCGCCTTGTTGGCGTACGACGTCGACCTCAGCCGAGTCGCACATGTGGTCGGGATCGACCTCGACGAGGGGACGCCCTAGGCATAGCCCGCCCGACTGCAAGCCCGCCTTGTCACCACGGACCAGCGGCTGGCGCGCGCAACGCCTCTGGCCGAACTCCCTACGGCCTGACGGCCGCCGCTGCCTCGGGCTATCCCGCGGCCGTGCTCCTCCTCGCGGGAATTCCATGGTCGCGGATAGCCGCTACAGAGCTTATACAGAAGCAAGGTGCCGACGATGTCATCAGCAGCCGGCGAACCCAGCGAAGGCGGGCTCACCGCCGTACCGGGGACTTGAGGAGCAGAAATGGCAACGTGGACGGACCAGCGCGTCCGACCCGCTCCACGCGCCGTCGTGCCGCCGCCGTCGCCCCGGCCGCAGCCGGCTCGCAGCCAGCCGCGGACGGTGCTCGGCCTCATTGCGCTGGGTGCCCTCGCCGTTGTCGCGCTGTGGTGGCTCGACACGCCGAGCGTCTCCGGCTTCGGGGATTGGCTGACCAACGCTGGGCGGATCACCGGGCTGCTCGCCGGCTATGCGGTCGTCATCCTGCTGGCGCTGATGGCCCGGATCCCGGCGATGGAGCGAGGCATCGGCACCGACCGGCTGGCCCGTTGGCACTCGATGGGCGGCCGGTACACGGTCAGCCTGGTGGTCGCGCATGCCTTGCTGATCACGTGGGGGTACGCCGTCACCGCCCACACCAACGTCGCCAGCCAGACGGCAACCCTGCTGACGAGCTATCCCGACGTACTCATGGCGACCGTCGCCGGCGGGCTGTTCGTGCTGGTCGGCGCGGTGTCGGCGCGGGCCGCCCGGGCGCGGTTGCGCTACGAGACCTGGTACCACCTGCACTTCTACACCTACCTCGCGGTCGCGCTGGCCTTCAGCCACCAGTTCGCCGTCGGCGCCGACTTCATGACCAACCTGCCGGCCCGGCTGCTCTGGTCTGCCCTGTACGCCGGGGTAGCCGCGCTGCTGGTCTGGCACCGGTTCGTCACCCCCGTCCGGCAGGCGCTGCGGCACCGGCTGCGGGTGGCCGCGGTCCATCGCGAGGCGCCGGGGGTGGTGTCGGTGCACATCACCGGCCGGCACCTCGACGAGCTCGCCGCCGAGCCGGGTCAGTTCTTCCGCTGGCGGTTCCTTACTCGCGACCTGTGGTGGTCGTCCAACCCGTACTCGCTGTCCGCGCCGGCGTCGGCCCGGTTACTGCGGATCACCGTCAAGGATCTCGGTGACCACAGCGCGGCGCTGGCTCGGCTGGCGCCGGGGACCCGCGTCTTCGCCGAGGGCCCGTACGGCGCGTTCACCGCCGCCCGGCGCAGCCGACCCAAGGTGCTGCTGCTCGGTGGCGGGGTGGGCATCACCCCGATGCGGGCGCTGTTCGAGACCCTGCCGGCTGACCCGGGGGACCTGACCCTCGTCTACCGGGCCAGCCGGCCGGCCGACGTCGTCTTGCGCCGCGAGCTCGACGCCATCGCCGCGCGGCGGGGAGCGCAGCTGCACTACCTGCTTGGCTCGCGGGCCAAGCTTGGCTACGACCCGCTCGATGCCCGCCGCCTCCGGGCGCTGGTCCCGGACCTGGCCGCGCACGACGTGTACCTGTGCGGGCCGGACGCGATGACCGAAGCGGCCGAACGGTCGCTGCGGGCGGCCGGTGTGCCCCGCTCCCGAATCCACGCCGAGTCCTTCCAACTTTAGTTCTCCCAGCAACAGTTCTCCCAGCAACGAGGAGTCACCGACATGCGCCGCGCCGCCCTTGCCCTGGTCGCCACCGTGGTTGGCCTCGTTCTGCTGCTGGGCTTCAAGTCGCA
>JADGOU010000296.1 GCA_017882835.1 Frankiaceae bacterium
CCCAGGCGTTGGCCGGCGACGGCGTCACACCATTGGGCGGCACCCGATGAGCGCGGGCACCGACGCCCGCCCCAGCGTCATCTACGAATGCCCCGAGTGCGAGACCCGCTACCTCGATGAGCGCCGATGCCCGGACTGCAACCTCTTCACCCGCCGCATCGGCCCGGGCGGCTCCTGCCCGCACTGCCTGTTGACTGAACTACTTCGGGTGTTTTCGCAGGTCAAGTGGCAAATCGTGTCGGCGCGCCTTCCGCATTTTGGCTGGTGTGGTCATTACGGTCTGGGTTGTGATCGAGCAGAACGCGTGCGCTGAGTCACTGCGTGATCTGGGCTCCTTGGTCGTGGCGCAGGTCGGTTCGCTGCGTGAGACCGGTGATCCCTGGCAGCCGTGGCGGCTGGTTGACCCCGATGGTGGGGACGTCGAGGGGGTGAGCGTCTTCTTGGCCGACCTGCAGGCGGCCGGGCGCTCGGCGGCCACCCTGCGCTCCTACGGGATGGATCTGTTGCGTTGGTTCCGCTTCCTGTGGGCGCTCGAAGTGGCCTGGGACCGGGCGACGGGCGTCGAGGCCCGGGACTTCAGTCGCTGGCTGCAGGTGGCCGGCAAGCAGGCCCGGGTGCACTGGCGCCGGCGGGGCGACGCGGGCAACGCCTCGCCTGCCCCGGCCTCGGCGGGTGCGGCGTACTCGACCTCGGTGCAGGCGCACAGCGAGACGGTGCTGCGCGGCTTCTACGACTTCCACCGCGACGCCGGCAGTGGGCCGGTGCTCAACCCGTTCCCGCTGGACCGTTCCCGCGGTGGCACTCGGGCGAACGCTCATCACAACCCGATGGAGCCACCTCGTCAGCAGCGCAGCGGGCGTTACCGGCCGAAGCTGGCGGCTCGGGTACCTAGGGCCGTCCCCGACGAGGAGTTCAACGAGATCTTCGCCCGGCTGACCTCGCATCGGGACCGGGCGCTGGTGGCGTTCTACGTTTCGACTGGGGCGCGGGCCTCCGAGCTGTTGTCGGCCACCGTGGGCGGGGTGGACCCGGGACGCCAGTTGATCTCGGTGGTCCGCAAGGGCAGCCGGACGACCCAGGAGCTGCCGGCGTCCACGGACGCGTTCGTGTGGCTGCGGCTCTATCAGGTACTAATGCAGGGGTTGATCCCTCGGGGAAGTCGACAGCCGCTGTGGTGGACGTTGCGTCCTCCGATCAGACCGCTGACGTACCACGGCGCGCACCGCATGTTCGAGCGGGTCAACGAGCGGGTGGGGACCTCGGCGACGTTGCATTCGTTGCGCCACACCGCCGCCTACCGGATGGCCGAGGATCCCGACCTTCCGCTGACCGACGTCCAGTCGGTGTTGGGCCATGCCCAGCTGACGACGACCCAGATCTACCTGACCCCACGCAAGGAGGATGTGATCCGCCGGGTGCTGGCCCATCATGGCGAGCAGACCCGGCGGGTCGCCGAGCGGGTGACGCCACCGACAGCGCCCGGCTACCGGCCGGAGACCTTGGAAGTTCTGTTCGGGACGGCGGCGCCGTGAGCGTCAGCGTTCTTCAACGCCCGGTGGCGGCGCCGACCCCGGCGACGCCTCGGTGGGCGCCGCTGGGCAGCTACCCGCCGCGAGCCCGGTCGATGTCCTGGCCGGCCACCCGGTTGGATCGCGCCGGCGTGCTGACGCTCATGAGCGCCGCGCCGTTTGTCACCGATGACCCCGTTTCCGCGAGAAGGCGCCGCGTCGCTACGGAGTCGTTGCTCGACTGGCTAGCAGGCAACCCGGGGACGACCTGGCAGCAGCGATGGTTGGCCAGCGAACCCGCTATCGCGGGGGTTCGCTTCCGGCAGGTATTCGGCAGGTGGCTGGCCGATCACGGCTACCCCTGCCGTTGGCACCAGGACTACCTGGCCGTCGCTCTGCGGATCGCGATCAGCGCCGACGTCGTGCGCCCGTCGCTTTCCTGGCTGCTCTCCGAAGCGATGGGGCGCGGAGCGTTGGTCCGTGTCTTGGCCGCCTCCCGGGACCCCGAGGGGTTCGCCCGGCTTCGCGCGTACGGCACCGCGAACCCAGACCTTTGCCAGCGCGCCGTCGACCGGATACTGCACCGCAGCTCCTTGATAATGGCCGGCAAGGGCGGCGGCCTTACCGAGATCACCGTCGGTGACGTGGTCGAGCTGATCGACGCCGAGTCCGCCGCGCATGGCCGGCCCGGCGATGGCACCACTGTCTTCTACCGGGCACTGCACGAGCTGGGCATCCTCGGCGACAACGCGCCGCCATCGCTGCGCCAGCTACGCACTCCCGGCCAGCGCACCCCCGAGCAGATGATCGACCGGTACAACCTCACGTGTCGCCCGGTGCGCGACCTGCTGGTGGATTACCTGAAGGAGCGCCAGCCCGCGCTGGACTACAACAGCCTGGAAACGCTGGCCAACCTGTTGGGCAACCGTTTCTGGGCCGACCTCGAAGCGCATCATCCCGCAATCAGCAACCTGCACCTACCCGACGACGTTGCGCGCGGCTGGAAGCAGCGACTGCAGACCACGACGAAGAAGGTCCGGACCGAGACCGGTGAAAGCAAAGAGGTCGTCGTCCCACGTCTGAGCTACCGGGAGTGCCTCACACCAGTGCGGGCCTTCTATCTGGACCTGGCTCACTGGGCCGTCGAAGACCCGGGGCGCTGGGCAGCATGGGTGGCGCCCTGCCCGATCGGGCAGGAGGAGGGAGTCCTACGCAAAGTCACCCGTCAACGCAAGGCACGCATGGACGCGCGCACCCGTGAACGTCTGCCCGCGCTGCCGGTGCTGGTGGCCGCCCTTGAGCGCCAACGCAAGGACACCAAGACGCTGCTGGAAGCGGCACGATCCGCGCAACCGGGGCAAGCGTTCGTTGTGGACGGGTCGGTCTTCGTTCGCAGGTCCCGGGCCGACGCAGTTTGGGCGGACGATGCGACCGGCAAGCGCCGCAACCTGTCCCTGCAGGAGGAACAAGCGTTCTGGGTCTGGGCGATGGTGGAGGTGCTGCGCGCCACCGGCGTTCGGATCGAAGAACTCCTTGAACTCAGCCACCACAGCCTGGTGCAATACCGGCTCCCCACCACCGGCGAGCTGATCCCCTTGCTGCAGATCGCCCCGTCGAAGACCGACAAAGAACGGCTCCTCGTGGTCAGCCCGGAACTGGCCAATGTGCTCGCCCAGATCATCAGCCGAGTCCGGGGCCCCCTGGCTGCGGTCCCACTCATCCAGGCCTACGACGACTACGAACGGGTGTGGCTGCCACCGACGGCCCGCCTGTTCCAGCGCCGCATCAACAACGAGAATCAGGCATTCGCCCATAGCAGCATCTTGAAGATGCTCACCGCAGCCGTGACACGGGCTGGCCTTGTTGACCCGGTGGACGGGCAGCCGCTGCACTACACCCCGCACGACTTCCGAAGAATGTTCATCACCGACGCCATCCTGAACGGCCTACCTCCGCACATCGCCCAAGTCATCGCCGGCCACCAGGACATCAACGTCACCCTTGGCTACAAGGCGGTCTATCCCGACGAGGCGATCCAGGCACACCTCGCCTTCCTGGCCCGGCGACGGTCGCTGCGACCCAGCGAGGAATACCGCGTCCCCACCGACGAGGAATGGAGCGAGTTCCTCGGCCACTTCGAACGGCGAACGGTGTCCATCGGGACCTGCGCCCGAGCATTCTCCACCCCCTGCATCCACGAGCACGCTTGCGTCCGCTGCTCGATGCTCTGGCCCGACCCCAACCAGCGACACCGGCTGGTCGACATACGCGACAACCTCCTCGACCGCATCGCCGAGGCCGAGCGCGAAGGCTGGCTCGGCGAGGTCGAAGGCCTCCGCGTCAGCTTGGCCGGAGCCCAGGCCAAGCTCGCACAGATCGACCAACGCACACAACAAGCGACATCGGTCACCCTTGGCCCCACCAGAACCAAAGCCCGACAGACCTAACGGGAGAACTCACGATGAGCCGCCGGGCCTCGAGTCAAAATGATGGACACCCTCGAGTTCAGTGAATGCGACGAACCCGTCGCCCAGGCCGACCTGACCTGAGCACCACCCAACCGAGGAGACCGCGATGCCCCACACCTGACCGAACGCCGTTGGTGGCCGCCA